>DASRWK010000183.1:0-10125 GCA_035776715.1 Microvirga sp. | reverse complement strand
GTTGGTCTGCGAGGCGATGGAGCGGATGAGGTCGGCCACCTGCCCGATATGGGAGGTCGCTTCCGCCAGGACCGTCATGCTGCCGGATGCGTCGCGCGCCTCCGATACCGCGCGCTGCGAGGCTTCCGCCGAGGCGCTGGTTTGAGCCGCCACCTCCGCAAGAGAGGCGTCGAGTTCCTCGGCGGCGCTCGCCACCGTGGCCATGTTCTGCGAGGTTCGGGAGGAGACGCTGCCGGCGACCTGCGCCTGCTGCGTCACCTGATGGGCCGAGCCCTCCAGCTGCCCCGAGGCCGCCGCGAGATCGCCGGTCGCGCGGCGGACCTCCCCGAGGATCTGCTCCACGGAGGCGTCGAAGACTGCGATGGCCTCGGCGATGGCCTCGGCGCGCCGGGCCTCGAAGGCCGCCTGTCCCTCGCGCTCCTTCGTCAGCCGCTCGCGCTCTCGGGCATTGTCGCGGAACACCAGAACCGTGCGGGCCATCGCGCCGATCTCGTCGGACGCGGCGGTGGAGGGAACCTCGACGCCGGCATCGCCGTCGGCCAGGCGCTGCATCGCCTGCTGGAGCCGCGTCAGGGGCAGGGAGATCGACCGCCCCACGAGGAAGTTGAGAACAAGGCCCAGGAGCAGCGTCAGGCCCATGGCCCACAGGATCAGGGTAAAGGTGCGCTCCTGCGAGGCCATGAGGGCCTCGGCGGTCCGCTCCGCTTCGGCGTGGACCTTGGTCAGGAGCTGGTCGAGAACCGGCGCGAGCAGGTCGAACTGTCCCTTCAGGCGCTCGCCCTGGCCCGATACCTGCTGCTCCAGCTCGGCCCAGGCGTCGAAGGCCGCGCGGTAGGTTTCGCCCGCCCGCCCGATGGATGCCTTCTCGGCAGCAGCATCGTCGGGCAGCTGCGCAAGGGCACGGGTGAAGCGGCCCTGATCGACCTCGAAGGCACCCAGCAGGGCCTCGTCCATGACATGACGGACGCGGGCCTGCTGCCGGAACATGCCCAGAGTGGCCGCCCATAAACGGAAAGCGGCCGCCTCACCGTTTCCGGTGAGCGGCCTGACCAGCCTTTCGAGATCGTCCTCCGAGGAGAGAAGGTGCCCCAGCGCCCCATCGTTCGCCATGTAGCCGAGACCGGCATAGAGCTTGTCGAGAGCCGTGGCCTGCTGGATCAGGATGGCGGACTTTTCCCGGAGTTCCCGGACCTCCTCATCGATCAGGGCCGCCCCGGAGGCCCCGCTCATCTCCTCGAGCATGGCGGTCAGTGCCTGATGCTGATCGAAGAAGGATTGGCCGTGGTGAGCCTGGCGGGTCCCGATCCAATCCTGGGCCACCGCCTTCAGGGCGTCGACCCGGCTCCGGAACCGGTAGGTCTTCTCGGCCAGGACGGAATAGGTCTGCTGCGTGTGGAGAGCCGTCTCCACCTCGTTCCGGCCCGTCTGAAACACGGCGCCGATCATCGCGAAGCCCACCACCATGACGCCGCTCAGGGTCGCCACGCGCACCCTGACAGACGGCCAACGCAACCCAGCCCGAGTCAGCATTGCCCTATTTCTCCCTCTTTATGGGCAGGACAATAATCCGTCAGGCTTGCGCGAAGTTGGCGCTCCGAAACGACGGTCAGGCAGCCTTCGGCAGCTCGGTCATGATCGCGTAGAGGGCCGCTGCGTCCCTGGTGGCGCGCACCCGCTCGATGAGCCCGGGCTCGCGCAGCACCCGCGCCACGCGGGCCAGGGCCTTCAGGTGGTCGGCTCCCGCGCCTTCCGGCGCCAGGAGGAGGAACAGCACATCCACGTGCTGGCCGTCGAGAGCCTCGAAATCGATCGGCTTCTCGAGCCGCGCGACCAGGCCGAAGATCCGGGTCAGCCCCGGCAGCTTGCCGTGAGGGATGGCGATCCCCTCGCCGATCCCGGTCGAGCCGAGGCGTTCGCGCTGGAGAAGGGCCTCGTAGATGGCGTTCTCAGGGAGGCCCGTAAGCTTGGCCGCATGGGTGGCCAACTCCTGTAGAGCCTGTTTTTTGCCGCTCACGCGCAGGGCGGGCAGAACGGCCTGAGGGTCTAGAAAATCCAGCAAGGGCATCGATCACGCTGCATTAGGGTGTGAAGCCTTCAAGGCCCCTCACCGTTCCAGGCAAAAACCAGGCCAAGAGGGGTAACTCCCATCAAGGCTGAGCGGGCGGTGGGTCGACCCAACCGATCGTCCCGTCGCCGCGGCGGTATACGACGTTCACGCGGCCGGTGCTAGCATGGATGAATACGAGAGCGGCTGCCCCCGTCAGATCGAGTTGCATCACGGCCTCGCTGACGGAAAACCGATGAAGCGGCCTGGTGGTTTCCGCAATGACCACAGGATGATAGCCCTCCTCCTCCACCGCCTCGTCGGTGGGAGCCTCGAAGACCGCATAGGGGGCTTCCAGCCCGGTTTCGCGCCCATGGCCGGAGCTGGCGTGCTCTTTCAGCCGCTGCTTGTAGCGCCGCAGGCGCTTCTCGATGCGAATCGCCGATTGGTCGAAGCTGGAATAGGCGTCCTGGGCGGCACCGGAAGCCTCGATGGTGATGCCGGAGGTCAGGTGAAGCACGCAATCGGTGCGGAATCCCGTGCCGTCCCTGGCGACCGTGACATGGCCGGAATAGCCTCCGTCGAAATATTTCGACATGGCGCCTGCCATGCGCGCCATCACCTGGGATCGAAGGGCCTCACCGATATCGAGGTTCTTCCCCGAAACTCTCAGCGACATGGCGATCTCCCTCTCAAAGCGCCCATTTGATGGGACTGATTGGGTGCATGATGCCCCGAACCGGCGGCAAAGCAAACATCTTTGCGGGCCGTCAGGACCTCCTGAAGCGTTTCCTCCTCCGGCGCTCGGCCGAGGAGGGGATGCGCAGGACCTCCCGGTATTTGGCGATCGTCCGGCGGGCCACGTCGATGCCCTCGGCTCTCAAGATTTGTGCAAGTGCCTCATCGGAGAGCACATGATCGGGCGCCTCCGCGTCGATCAGCTGACGGATGCGGTGGCGCACCGCCTTGGCCGCGTGCCCCCCCTCGCCCGTCGCGGCGTTCAGGAAGAACTTCATGGGATATGTGGCGCCGCCCGAGCCGATGGCCTTGTTGGCCATCACCCGGCAGACGGTGGATTCGTGCAGCCCGACGGCTTCGGCCACGCTCCTCAATGTCATGGGCCGCAACGCCGCGATCCCTTCGCGGAAGAAGCCCTCCTGCTGACGGACGATTTCGCTCGCGATCGTCAGGATGGTCTTGGCTCTCTGGTCGAGGCTGCGGGTGAGCCAGCTCGCGCTCTGCAGGCAGTCGGAGAGGAAGCTCCGGTCCTCGGCTTTTCGCACCGCCTTCGCCACGTCGGCGTAGTAGCTGCGGTTGAGCAGGACGCGCGGAAGCGTGTCGGGATTGAGTTCCACGATGAAACCGCCATCCGCTCCCGGACGCACCAGCACGTCGGGCACGAGCACGTCGATGGGGGCCCCCGTGAAGGCGAGGCCGGGCTTCGGCTCCAGGCGGCGGATCTCGGCGAGCATGTCGGCGAGGTCCTCCCGGTCGACGCCGCAGAGTTTCTGGAGCGTGGCGAAATCCTGCCGGGCCACGAGATCCAGGCGCGCGAGCAGAATCTGCATGGCGGGATCGAGCCGGTCCCGGTCCCGCAGCTGGATTTCCAGGCATTCCCTCAAGTTCCGCGCGGCGACGCCGGAAGGCTCGAAGGTCTGGACGAGCCTCAGGGCAGCCTCGGCCCGGTCGGGCGGAACACCGAGCCGCTCCGCCACCTGTTCCAGCCCCTCGGCGAGGTATCCCGCCTCGTCGAGGGAGTGAATGAGATGCCGGCCGATCTCGCGCAGCTGAGGGTCCGCGGAAGCGAGATCGAGCTGTGCTTCGAGATGGTCCGCCAGGGTCCGGGCGCCCGCGAGGACCGCCTCGAGCTCGGGCTTCAACTCGGAATGGGAAGCCGCGCCCCGGGAGGAGGTGCCGGACACGCCGCCGCTGGGCAACGGCATGGGACCGGGAACCATCCGTTCGCCCGATTCCGCGTATCGCTGCTTGGCGCGCAGGAAATCGGCGAGGCTCGGGAGAGGCGCGTCCCCATGGGCCTCCACCTCCTGCAGAAGCGGATTGCGCTCGAGCTCCGCCTCCACGTAGGCAGCAAGCTCCGCATGGGAGAGTTGCAGCAGCTTGATGGATTGCACGAGCTGGGGCGTCATCGTCAGGGATTGGCCCTGGTGCATCTCAAGCCGTTGCATCGAACCCATCGCGGCACCCGCAATCCCTCAGGCACGCTTCTCGCGTGTCCGGTTCTTTTACCGCGGTGCCCGGCCGAACGTCAAAAGGCGTTCGCCTCGGCCTCACGCCCGACGCTCTAGAGGCGGAAATCCTCGCCGAGATAGAGACGGCGCACGTCCTCGTTGGCCACGATCGCGTCCGGCGAGCCTTCGGTGAGCACGCGGCCGGAATGGATGATGTAGGCGCGGTCGATCAGGCCCAGCGTTTCGCGTACGTTGTGGTCGGTGATGAGAACGCCCAGGCCGCGGCGGGTGAGGTGCCGCACGAGGTTCTGAATGTCGCCCACCGCGATGGGATCGATGCCCGCGAAGGGCTCGTCCAGGAGCATGAAGGTCGGCTCGCCCGCGAGGGCACGGGCGATCTCGCAGCGGCGGCGCTCGCCGCCCGACAGGGCGATGGACGGCGCCTTGCGCAGGCGCGTGATGTTGAACTCGTCGAGAAGCGCGTCGAGCTTGCGCTCGCGCTCCTTGCGGCTCGGCTCCACGATCTCGAGCACGGCGCGGATGTTGTCCTCCACGCTCAGCCCCCGGAAGATCGAGGCCTCCTGCGGCAGATAGCCGATGCCGAGACGTGCGCGACGGTACATGGGAAGGCCGGTCACGTCGTGCCCGTCGAGGCTGATGACGCCCCGATCCGCCTGCACGAGGCCGGTGATCATGTAGAAGATCGTGGTCTTGCCTGCGCCGTTGGGGCCGAGAAGGCCCACCGCCTCGCCGGCGCGCACGTTCAGACCGGCATCCTGCACCACCGTGCGGCCGCGATAGCTCTTCTGCAGGCCTTTGACGGCCAGAATACCGGGACCGCCGAACACGCCCGTTTGCTCGGTGCGGCCAAACGCGTGCGGCGCCGGGCCGGTCGGCCGGCGGGCCAAGGTCGTCGTGTCCGCGGGAGCGGATTGAGCGCGGTTGAAAAGAGACTTCACGGAATCCATCACCAAAGGGAGAAAGCCGGAGATCCTCCAGCCTTGCGAACGGAATTACGGCCTGGGCTTGGCGTTGCCGGCGCCGGTCGGAGCCGGATTGCCGTTCCCGGGCACGAACAGCGCCCGCACGCGGCCGCCGGGCTTGGTATCGATGCTCGCCACGCCCGTGTTGATGTCATAGACCACGCGCTCGCCCCGGGTCACGTTGGGGCCGTCGCTGAGAGCGGCGTTGCCGTTGAGCAGGATCTTGTTGGCATCCCGGTCGAAGGTCGCGTTGTCGCCGGTGGCCACCTGCGTTCTGGACACGATGGTGACCGGCCCCTTGCACTCGATCCTCTTGATCGCGCTCTCGCCGGGCCCCTGGGCCGTTGTCGCGGCAGGCTGCGCGGCGCCGTCCTCCCGGTTCTGCTGCTCGTAGAACACCGTCATGGCCGTGCACTTCATGGTGCTCTCGCCCTGGACGGCCACCACGTCGCCGGAGAAGACCGCGCGTCCCTCCTTGTCGAACACGTCGAGCTTGTTGGCGTCGATCTTGATCGGCTCCTTGCTGGACCCGAAATTGCCGAAGCCCACCGCGCGCTCCTTCGAGGCCTGGGCCCAGACGGCGGATGTCGCTGCCGGAACGAGAAGCGCAAGAGCAAGCGCGTGACGTGCGAGACTCATCATGGACGACCACTTGTCGGTTGAGCCGCCGTGTCTTCAGCGGCAGGAGAGGGGACGGGGGCCGCTGAATCCGCTCCCGCCGGGGCGGCAGCATCGGACTCGGAAGCCGTCGAAGGCATGAAGGTGGTACGCACGCGCCCCTTGAAGCTCAGGAGCTTGCCGTTGTCGACGACCTTCAGCCCCTCGGCTTCGATCCGGCCGTTGCCGCCGAGGATGACGGTGACGGGCTCGTCGGAGGTGACGGAGCCGGATTTGAAATCCACGAAAGCGGATTGCATCTGAACTTCCTGGCCCGCATTCGTGGTCACGCGGACGCTCTGGTGCAGATTCATCTGCTCCTTCTGGGTATCCAGCACGCCGACATGGGCTTCGAGCCGGGCGACGCTGCCCCTGTCGTCGGTGACGATGCGGGCTCGCAGATCCTTCAGCTCCACGAAATTGGGTTTCCGGACGTCCTGCGTGGCGGCGCTGGCGGTCACTTCGTAGGGCCGGTTGTCGTTCTTGAACCCGGTGAGCTTGGGGGCCTCCATAGTGACGTTCGTGCCGCTGACCCCGATATTGTCGAAGCTCAGGTTCTCGATCTGCCTGAAGGGCTCGAAATAGGCGAAGAAGACCACGACGGCCATCGCCAGAAGGGACCCGAGGGGAATTGCGATCTTTGCGAAACGCACCCAGCGGGAATGACGCCGGGCCTTGTGGAAGTCGCGCGTGCGGGCGACCGGCCTCACGGCCGGGCTGTCCTGCGTCGCAATGGCCTGGAATCCCGCCACGTCTGATCCAATCCCTTTCGTCTCACCGCGTTCTGGCGCCATGCCGTTCGGTGATGGCGATGTTATGACGGATATGAGGTTTATGCGGGAAAGTTTAAGTCTGCGTCAACTATGCGCGAAAATGTCGGTCTCGGGCCAGCCCAGAAGATCGAGCTGCGCCCGTGTCGGCAGGAACGAGAAGCATTGATGGGCGATGCCGAGCCGGTTTTCCCTCTCCAGCCTCTGGTCGAGCTTGTCCTTGAGGGCATGGAGATGCAGCACGTCGGAGGCAGCGTAGTCGAGCTGGGCCGGAGTGAGGGTGTCGGCGCCCCAATCGGAGGATTGCTGCTGCTTGGACAGCTCGATTCCGAGAAATTCGCGCACGAGGTCCTTCAGGCCGTGCCGGTCCGTATAGGTGCGCACCAGCCTGGAGGCCACCTTGGTGCAGTAGACCGGACGCGGCATCACGGCGAAGGCATGGAAGAGCACCGCCAGGTCGAAGCGGGCATAGTGGAAGATCTTGAGGACGCTCTCGTCCGCCAGAACGCGGATCAGGTTCTCGGGGATCGAGCCGTCCTTCAGGATCTGCACCACGTCGGCGTCGCCGTCGCCCTTGGAGATCTGCACCACGCAGAGACGGTCCCGGTGCGGGTTGAGGCCGAGCGTCTCGGTGTCGATCGCGATCGCGGGACCGGGCTGATAATCCGCGGGCAGGTCGCCGCGATGGAAGCGCGTTGTCATGGAGGGTAAGCCAGTTGCGAGAAATGCCAGATGCGGCTCTAGCCTGTCTCGGGGCAGTCTTCAACGATCTAGAAAGCCCCGCCTGAAGCGGGGCTTTCCGGGCAGGGCACGTTCGCCTCAGTAGCAGACCTGGACGCGCCGCCAGACGAGGCGGCCGTACCGGTTGACCACACGCCTGCGCTCGAGCACGCAGTACGAGCCGAAATAGGCCGGCCGGTAATAGGGATTATAGGCCGGGCCGTAGCCGTAATAATAGGGGCTCGCGATGGCGCCGAGGGCGAGGCCCCCGAGCAGGCCCGCCACTACCGCGCCGCCGTCATAGCCGCGGCGATAGTAGCGATAGGGATAGCCGCCATAATAGCGTCGCCCGTAATAGGCCGGGCGATAGCCTCCGTAGCGGGGGGCGTAGTAGCGGGAGCGTGGCCCATAATAGCGGGCTCCCTGATAGAACCGCCGGGGACCGGCAATTGCCCTTTCCCGGTAGACCGGCGCCCGCAGGGCATGCCGGGGGGTGACTGCGCGCTCCCAGCGGGGCTGCGCCGAAGCGGGGCTCGGCTCGAATGCCGCGGCACCGCCCAGGAACAGGGCCGCAGCCATCAGGACTTTGAACGGTAAGCGCATGGCGTCCTCCAGGACACGTTATGCCTGAACAACGGCCATGCCACGTTCCGTGTTCCGATTCGAGCCCATGCGCCGGCCGAGAAGGCTGATGTTCTTCAAAGACTTCCTGGCGATCAGGGGTACAGGCTTTCGCTCCCAGGCGCCGCCCGATATCGCGGCTGCGCCAAGAGTTTCCCGAGAACATCCGCCAAGGTTTCCCGGCTGACGGGCTTCTCCAGCCACGGCACGTTCTGCAGCTCGGAGGGACCATGCGCGTTCGGGGGCTGCCCGGAATAGATCGCGAAGGGAACGCCTCGGCTCTTCAGGGCACGGGCGATTTCCACCGAGGTCCCGTCCTTGATCATGATGTCGAGCAAGGCGATGTCCGGCGTATCGTTCTCGAGCCAACGCAGGGCCTGAGCCTTGCTCATGAAGGGTCCCTCCACCGCGAAGCCGGCATCTTCGAGGGAGGCCTCGAGCGACATGCCGATCAGAGCTTGGTCTTCCACGATCATGCAGCGTGTGGGGGCCATGGGATCCGCTTACCTGTCAGGTCGGCCACAGGCTCGAGAAAAGCCTGCAGGGCGATGAGGGCAGTCCGGCTGGGCGGGCGAATCAACGCATCCACAGCGCGGAACCGGATCTTCGTCGTTTTCTCCCGACGCCTCATTCACCTATGTAATTCCCGGTATTGGGGAAAGTTTAACCCTTCAGGGATGAAGCTGACGCCTCAAGACCGTCTTGCCACGGAGGCCGTTCGTTTGGATGGTGGGACTGCGTTGCCGTGAGGACTTGCCGCCTTCTTCGCGCACTTTAGTTCCTAGGCGCCTGGCCTGCGGAAGAAAGCGGCGGAGTTTCACATAGGTTAATGCACCGCCCCTCCAAGAGGCGTCTGCTCCTGAGTTCTGAGATGAGAAGGGATGCGAATGGCGGCTGAGACACCCCTGAAGCAGCAGATGCTCGCCGCCATCCCTCATCTGCGCGCCTTCGCAATCTCCCTTTGCGGCAATGTGGATCGCGCCGACGACCTGGTGCAGGGCGCCCTTCTGAAGGGCCTGAGCAATCTCGACAAGTTTCAGCCCGGCACCAGCATGCAGGCTTGGCTTTTCACGATCCTTCGCAACGACTTCCTCACCCAGGCACGCCGCAGGAAGCGCGAGATCGAGGATCCGGAGGGCTCCTGGGCCGAGAAGGTGGCCGTCATGCCCGAGCAAGGATCGCGCCTCGATTTCGAAGACATGCTGAAGGCGCTCGCGCAGCTCCCGCTCGATCAGCGCGAGGCGCTGCTTCTCGTGACGGCGGAGGGGCTGACCTACGAGGATGCGGCGCGGATCTGCGGCACGAATATCGGGACCATCAAGAGTCGCATCAATCGCGCGCGCCGGCGGCTGGCGGAATTGATGAGATTCGACGCGCAGGACGACCTGGGCCCCGATCGTCTCGTCAAGGCCGCCCTCTTCATGCACACATCGGCCTGACAGGGAAAAGGCCTGGCGACAGGCATGGGGCGCCGCCAGGCCCGGAGTGCGTTTACGCCGTTTTGGTCGGCGGGCTCGCGCGGAGGAGCCACAGCTCGACGGCGGCCAGCACCGCGACCGCGAGGCCTATGCCGGCATGAGTCCAGAGGGCCGCGGCGATGCCCGCGAAGCCCAGGATCCAGGGAGCCGCGAGCGTCCAGAGGCCCAGCGCCAGGTTCGCCCACTCCTCCCATTCATGCAGATCCTTGACGGCCGCGAGCGCCAGCACGGCGACCGCGAGTCCGCAGATCCAGGCGTTCCAGGACGCGGCCTGCGCCCCGCTGAATCCGAAGAGCCACGGGGAGACGAACAGGAATGCGGCCAGAACGGCATTGACGATGTTGATGGCGGTGAGTTCGGTTCTTCCTTTCAGCATGATCAACCTCCCTTGCTGGAAGCGAAGGTTTCATCGATGCGCATCGTGCGGACCCGGAGGGCCGCGTCAGCGAGCGGCGGCCCCGGTTCTCCGCGCAGAACGATGCGCTCACTCAAGAGAGAGCATCGGATCCTTCCGAAAGTGCGGATCCACTTCTGGATCCGATGCCCGTGCACCCTCTCGGGTGCCTTCCCGCCGGACGGGCCCTCGCGGCGCCCGCCCGGCCGGGAGCCCGGTGCGAGCCATCCAGGGGATGGCGCGCCGAATGGCATGTCCCGGCCGATCCG
>DASRWK010000182.1:0-1559 GCA_035776715.1 Microvirga sp. | reverse complement strand
CTCTCGGGATCATCGTCCTGTCGGTCGATATTCCCGCGGCGCGCAGGCTGCGCCGCCGCGCCGTCACATGGTGGGAGCGGCGGCGGCGGGCATGGCGTCAGAACAGCTAGCCCGGCAGGCGTCCGTCCGGCGTGTACTGATCGACGGCACGAGGCAGGTCACGGGACAGGCGCGCGATGATTTCCTCCCGCGAGAGGCCGGTCTGCTGCGTAAGGGTATCCAGCACATCCGGCCCGATGGCCTGTTCGAGATGCTGTGGCGCAATCTCCTTGTTGGGGCCTGTGCCGACCCATGAATCGGCAGTCTCACCCTGGCCGTTCTGACGGAAGCGGTCGACGAGTTCCCCCAGGCCCCCGCTTAAGAGACCGCCTGCATCACCGCCGCCGAGGCTGCCGAGCAAACCGCCGAGGCCGCCGGTTTGCTGGCCTGGGGATTGTCCGGAAGCACCGGGCTGTTGCCCGCCGCGCATCATTTCGGCGATCTTGTCCCGGTTCTGATATCCGGCGATGGCGAGAAGCCCGAGAAGGGCCGTCATGGAAGGAAAGCCGCGGCTGCTCATGTCATTCACTCCTGCTGGTCGAATCTACAGGAACAGGCAGGGCGGCAAAGGGTTCCGGCAGGTTGCGCGAGGAGGCAGAAAAATGCGACACCGAAAGCTCAGCCGTCACCTGTGATTCCAGGCGCATCGTGCTCGCAGTATGTCACACAAAATCGTGCGGTCGAAATGTCGCGAGCGTATTTAAAAGCGCAACGCCTGCCCCAGATATTTCCGCATGCCAGACAAGACCAAAACCCTCACTCAGAATCCCTCCTCGCCGATCTCGGGCGCAGCCCTGAGCGCGGCCGTCCGTCTTCATCTCGGCAAGCAGCTCCGCGCGCTTTACGGCGATCCAGCGGAAGACAAGCTGCCGCGTGACTTGGCCAAGCTTGCCGAGCGCGTCGCACAGGTTATCCGGGCGCATACGGAACCTGTCGATCAGGCCTTCATCGATGGCGTCATGGAGGCATTGCCGAACCTGCGCGCCTTTGCGCTGTCGCTCACCGGAAAGCTCGACCAGGCAGAGGACCTCGTACAGGACACCGTTCTCAAGGCTCTTACGAAGCAGGAAACCTTCGAGGCCGGGACGAACCTGCAGGCTTGGCTCTTCACCATCCTGCGCAATGGCTTCTACTCCACCCACCGGAAGACGAGCCGGGAGGTGGAGGACGGAGACGGAGCGCACGCCGCCAGCATGGTTGCCATCCCGGACCAGGAGGACAAGCTCGCCCTGCAGGATCTGACGACGGCATTGGAGAAGCTCCCGCAAGAACAGCGCGAGGCTATCATCCTGATCGGCGCCGAGGGCATGTCCTATGAGGATGCGGCGGAAGCTCTGGGTGTGAAGGTCGGCACCATCAAGAGCCGCGTCAACCGGGCGCGCAACCGTCTCGCGGAGCTGATGGGCGTAGCCGGAGACCGGCTGCAGCACCATCATAGTCACGCAAATAGTCACACAGCCGACGCCTGACGCCCGGCAGATTGATGCGCACCGCGCGTGAATGGCTCGGCCCATTCACGC
>DASRWK010000181.1:0-3398 GCA_035776715.1 Microvirga sp. | reverse complement strand
GCCTGCGCCTTGGCCACCGCATTCGCGTGCATCAGCGGCCCGATCTCCACGTCCCTGTCGAGGCCCGGCCCCACCTTGAGACCGGCGATACGGCGGCCGAAGGCCTCGCAGAAGGCCGGGTAGATCGAACGCTGCACGTAGATGCGGTTGGCCGCGAGACAATCCTGGCCCGAGGTCGCGAACTTCGCCGCCATGGCGATCTCGACGGCCTTGTCGAGATCCGCATCGTCGAAAACGATGAGCGGCGCGTGGCCTCCGAGCTCCATCACGAGGCGCTTCATGGTGGGGGCGCAGCGTGCGGCGATCTTGCGGCCGATCTCCGTGGAGCCGGTGAAGCTGACGACGCGCACGCGCTCGTCGTCGCAGAAACGGTTCGCGATGGGCTCGGCGTCGCCGGTCACGATGTTGAAGACGCCGGGCGGCAGGCCGGCGCGCTCCGCGAGTTCCGCCAGCGCGAGA
The DNA here is from genome assembly GCA_035776715.1 of Microvirga sp. Taxonomy (GTDB): domain Bacteria; phylum Pseudomonadota; class Alphaproteobacteria; order Rhizobiales; family Beijerinckiaceae; genus Microvirga. The sequence continues at coordinate 2,939 of DASRWK010000181.1, read as the reverse complement.
GCGGAGAGCGGCGTGTAGGAGGAGGGATGGGCGACCAATGTGCAGCCGGCCGCCAGCGCGGCCGCGGCCTTGCGCGTCAGCATGGCGGAGGGAAAGTTCCAGGGCGTCAGCAGGGCCGCGACGCCGATAGCCTCGCGGCGCACGAGCATCTCCGCGCCGGGCAGGTGGCTCGTCACGCTCTCCACGTTCAGGCGTTTGGCTTCCTCGGCGTACCATTCCACGAACGAGGCCGCGTAGTCGATCTCGCCGATGGATTCCGCGAGGGGTTTGCCCTGTTCCAGCGTCATGATGAGCGCGAGATCCTCGCGGTTCTCCAGGATGAGCGCGTGCCAGGCGCGAAGGCGCGCCGCGCGCTCCTGCGGCAGCAGGGCCTTCCAGGCGGGCAGGGCGCGAGCGGCGGCATCGACGGCCTGTCCGGCGGCCTCGGCGCCGAGGCGCGGCACGCGGGCGACATTCAGGCCCGTGGCCGGATCGTTGACTTCGAAACGCGCGTCGTCGGCGGCAGCGGTCCAGCGTCCGCCGATATAGGCCATCTCCCTGAGAAGACGCGGATCCCGCAGGCGGCCCAGCGCCATATGGGAATTCGCTTTTGCGGAAATGGAAGCGGTGGTCTGCGTCATCGCGTTCATGCGTCGCCCTCTTGATCGGATCGGGGAAAGGCTAGCGCTTCAGGCGGCGAAACACTTTCGGATCTTCGGCCGAACCGGGGAGACTCTCTCGGTTTTCACTGGACACGCTGGAGACTTTCTCGCGCGGGTGCCTGCTCGCCCAGGATGGAGCTGAGGAATTCCCGTGTCCGGGGCTGCTGCGGATTGCTGAACAGGAGCTCCGGATCTCCCTGCTCGACGATCCGTCCCTTGTCGAAGAAGCAGACCCGGTCCGAGACCTCGCGGGCGAAGCGCATCTCGTGCGTCACCAGGAGCATGGTCAGGTCGTGCTCCTGAGCGAGGTCGCGGATGACGCCCAGCACCTCGCCGACCAGCTGCGGGTCGAGGGCGGAGGTCGGCTCGTCGAACAGGAGAACGCGCGGCCGCATGGCGAGCGCGCGGGCAATCGCCACGCGCTGCTGCTGGCCGCCCGAAAGCTGGCTCGGGAAATGATCCTTCTTGTCGTAGAGGCCGACCATTCGCAGCAATTCGGTGGCGCGGCTCTCCGCCTCGTCGCGCTTCATCTTCAGAACCGCCACCGGCGCCTCGACGATGTTGCGCAGCACGGTCATGTGCGGGAACAGGTTGAAGCTCTGGAACACCATGCCGACATTGGAGCGGATCTTGTGGAGATGCTTCTCGCTCGCCTTGAAGGGGCCGTGCCCGTTGGGCTCGTGGTAGCCGATCCCGTCGAGCTCCAGATGCCCCTCCTGGAAGGGCTCCAGCGTCATCAGGATGCGCAGGACCGTCGACTTGCCGGAGCCCGAGGGGCCGATCAGGGTCACCTTCTCGCCGCGCGCGACCTCGAAGTTGAAATTGTCCAGCACGGTCAGCGCACCGAAGCGCTTGGTGACGTTCTCGAAACGGATGATCGGGTTCATCTCAGGGGAATCCCACTTTTGGGCAGGGCTCTCTCAACCGCGTAGATGAGAGCCGAGCAGATGAGGGTCATCGGAAGGAAGATCAGGCCGACCATGGAGAGCGGCACGAGATAATCGAAGGTCCGCTCGCCGATCATGTTGGCGAGACCGAGCATGTCGAGCACCGTCACGACGGAGAGGACCGGCGTCTCCTTCAGCATCGAAACGAGATAGTTCCCCAGCGAGGGCACGATGCGCGGGACCATCTGCGGCACGACGATGTCGCGATAGGTTTGAAGACGGGTCAGGTTGAGGGCCGTCGCCGCCTCCCACTGGCCGCGCGGAATCGCATCGATGCCGCCGCGATAGACCTCCGACGTGTAGGCCGAGTATTGCAGGCCGAGAGCGAGCGCCCCCGTCATGAAGGCCGGGAGGACGATCCCGAAATCCGGCAGGACGTAATAGAGGAAGAAGAGCTGGACCAGGAGCGGCGTATCGCGGACGAACTCGGTGAAGCCCGCCACCGTCCAGGAGATGATCTTGAACCGGCTGCGGCGCAGGAGCGCCAGCACCAGGCCGAGAACGAGCGCGATGGCATAGCCGACCGCCGCCGCCTTGAGCGTGACCAGCAGGCCGATGCCGAGGATCGGCAGGATGGAGATCGCGAAGGTGAGCGGCGTCGTCGTGTCCCAGGCATAACCGTACATCATGAGTGGGCGCTCCGGGGAAAGGCCGGCCCGCGCCTCAGCTTCATCTCGATGAAGCGCACGACGAGCATCAGGCACAGCGCGATGATGAAGTAGCCGACGAGCGTCAGGGTATAGACCGTCGCACTGTCGAGCGTGATGTTGCGCATGGACTGCGCCTGGAACGTCAGATCGGCGATCGAGATGAGCGAGACCAGCGCCGTGTCCTTGAGATTCTGGATGGCGAGATTGCCGAAGGCCGGCATCATCTCGATCACGGCCTGCGGCATCGAGATGTGCCAGAGCGTGTAGGTCTTGCTGAAATTGAGGGCACGCGCGGCCTCGAGCTGGGTGTGAGGCACCGAAAGGAGGGCGCCGCGCACCACCTCGGCTCCGAACGCGCCGGTGAGGAGCGACAGGGTCATGATGCCGGTCGTGATCGGATCGAACGAGATGCCGATCAGAGGAAGCGCGTAGTAGAACCAGAACAGCTGCACGAGCAGAGGCGTGCCGCGAAACAGCACGATATAGACGAAGGCGATGCCCGACAGGATCCGGTTGCTCGAAGTGCGCGCGATCCCGGCCGCGAAGGCCAGCATCGCGCCGATCACGATCGACGAGAGCGAGATCATCACCGTGACCTGCGCGCCCTTCAGCAGAGGGGGCAGATATTGCGTCCATGTCATCGTCGAAACTCCTTACGGGCGCTCATCCGGCCAGGGCGGCGAGCCCCGGCCGGATGGTTC
>DASRWK010000180.1:0-3066 GCA_035776715.1 Microvirga sp. | reverse complement strand
CTGCCACTGCATGAGGAACGGGCTGACGCGGGTGTTCTGCCCCTTCTCGTCGAACTTCACGCCCCAACCGGTGGCGGTCTTGCCCATCGGGATATCGACCTTCAAAAGAGCCTCGCGGATGGTGTCGGCCTTCAGGTCCTTGGAGGCGGCCATTGCGTCGAGGAAGACGTTCGCGCCCATGTAGTTGGTGAGGCTGTGACCGGACCGCGGAGCGATGCCGTACTTCGCCTGGTACTTCTTCACGAACTCGTCGATACCGGGAGCGGCCTGGGGATTCGTGCGATACTGCGGGAAGTCGACGTTGAGCGCGCCTTCGATGTTCTCGTTGCCGACCGCCTGGGCCGTATCACGAGTCGAGTAGCCGCCGCCCGCTCCGATCACGGCCTTCGGCTTGAAGCCTTGGTCCTTCATCTGGCGGAAGAATAGAACCGTATCGTTCTGATAGGAGGTCTGCAGGACCACATCGACATTCGCAGACTTGAGGCGCAGGATCACCGGCGTCAGATCGACCGACTTCGCGGAATAAGGCAGCGTCTCGACGACGTTCAGGCCCTTTTCCTTGGCGCGTGCCTGCTGGAAGCCAGACACGGTCTGACCGTAGAGGGAATCCTCATGGATGATGCCGATCTTCAGGTCCTTCGGCTGAATGTTGAGCGCAGGAGCCACGGCCTCGATGACGGAATCGACCATCCGGTTGGCGAAGTCCTTGGAGGTCGGGTTCGTGCGGAAGACGTATTTCAGGCCGCGCTCCGTGATGGGATCTGAGATCGCGCCCAGCTCGAAATAAGGAACGCCGGCCAGCTGCGCGACCTGCGTCGCGGCAAGCGCCAGCGAGGACGAGTACGTTCCGAAGATCACCGAGACCTTGTCTACCGACGTGAGGCGGCGCGCCTCACCGACTGCCTGGTTGGGATCGACCGCATCGCCTCGAATCAGCTCGATCTTCTTGCCGTTGAGGCCCCCGGCAGCATTACGCTCCTCAACGGCGATCTCGAGACCGCGGAAGCTCTCGTCGCCCAGAAGGGCAAGTCCACCGGAGAATGGGTAAAGCGCTCCGACCTTAACTGTCTGCTGAGCGTAAGCCTGAGACGCGCCCAGGGCTAAACCGGCGGCCAGAGCCGCCTTCATCACTAACTTCATCATTTCCTCCCTGAAGCCTCTCTGTTCCAAAGGCTTCTTTCCGAGCAGCGCCGCACGGCACAACTGACCGGGATGTTCGTCCGGCGGCCAGATAGTGCAGATAACCAAGTTGCCTGACAAGTAAGAAGTTGTTAGTTCTAAAGTCGAGCAGGATGGACAGGGCCAACCGCCTACAGATAGCTCTACTGTAACAAGAGGAAGCTCTCAGAATGGCTATTCCAGAGACAATGCGGCAGGTCCGCTTCGACGGTGCAGGCGGACCGGAGGTCATTCGTCTGGAAACCGCGCAAGTTCCGCAGCCCGGCTCCGGTCAGGTGCTGATCGAGGTCGTAGCAGCCGGCGTCAATCGCCCGGACTGTCTTCAGCGCGCGGGAGGCTACCCCCCTCCTCCAGGAGCAACCGACGTGCCGGGGCTCGAAGTCTCCGGCCGGATCGTCGCGACTGGAGCTGATGTTGAAGGGCTCAAGGTCGGGGATGAGGTCTGTGCTCTTGTGGCCAGCGGCGGCTATGCCGAGTATTGTGTGGCCGATGCGGCTCTCTGCCTGCCGATTCCCGGACCCCTGTCGCTGCTCGAAGCGGGCGGCATTCCCGAAACCTATTTTACGGTCTACGACAACGTCTTCACCCGCGGCCGGCTGGCCGCCGGAGAAACGCTTCTCGTGCACGGAGGCTCGAGCGGAATCGGCTCCACAGCCATCCAGCTTGCCAAGCAGGCGGGCGCTACCGTCTATGCCACCGCGGGCTCACCTGAGAAATGCGACTTCTGCCGTTCGCTCGGAGCCGATGTTGCCATCGACTACCGCTCGCAGGATTTCGTCGAGGAGGTCAGGCGGCTCACCGAAAAGCGCGGCGTCGATGTGATTCTGGACATGGTCGGCGGCCCTTACATTGCCCGCAACCTGTCGGTTCTGGCACTGGAAGGCCGTCTCGTGCAGATCGCCTTTCTCCAATCGAGCAAGGTCGAGATCGACTTCATGCCCGTGATGACCCGCCGGCTGACGGTGACAGGCTCGACGCTGCGCCCCCGTTCCGTTGCGCTCAAGGCCAAGATTGCCGAGGCCCTGCGCCAGAACGTCTGGCCGCTCCTGGAGAAGGGAGCGGTCAAGCCGATCATTCATGCCACCTTCCCGCTCGAACGGGCCCGAGAAGCCCATGAACTGATGGAGTCGAGCGCGCATCAGGGCAAGATCATGCTGGAGATCCGCAAATGAACTCGCATGCTGGTCACGTTGCTCTGATCACCGGTGCTGGGCGCGGCATTGGGCGGGCTATCGCGGACGCCCATGCGGCCGCCGGCGCTCGCGTAGCCTATGTCGATCATGACCTTGCCCTCGCAGAGGAAGCCGCATCGGCAGCCCGCGAACGCGGCTATGAGACCATGGCGCTCTCCGCGGACGTTGCCGACGAGGAAGCGGTCGCCCTCGCCTGCCGCCGTGCAGCGGAAACTCTTGGGACCATCGACATCCTCGTCAATAATGCCGGCATCTCGCCGAAGACGGGCGCGGATGGAAAGCGGGCCAATGCCTGGGAGATGAGCTCCGATGAATGGCGGCGTGTCATCGACGTCAATCTCACGGGAGCATTCAACGGGATGCGCGCCGTCGTGCCGGGAATGCGGGAGATCGGCCGAGGTCGAATCGTCAGCCTGTCGTCGGTGGCGGGCAAGACCTATTGCGACATTGTCGGCGTCCACTACGCCGCCTCCAAGGCGGCCCTGATTGGGTTCACGAAGCATCTCGCGGGCGAACTCGGCCCCTATGGAATCACGATCAACGCCGTCGCCCCGGGCCGCATCGACACGCCCTTGGTGCGCGGGACTGCTCCCGAGGCGAATGAGGCGGCACGCCTTGCGACGCCGCTACGCCGGCTCGGCAGCCCCCAGGACGTTGCCAACATGTGCCTGTTCCTCACCTCTGACGCGGCCGC
>DASRWK010000179.1:0-5272 GCA_035776715.1 Microvirga sp. | reverse complement strand
ATTCTCCAGGTCCCCGCATGGCGCTGGTTCGCACGGGGGATCGCCGGCACCTTCCTGCTGCTCGCTGGAGTGGGCCTCGCTCTTGCCCATGCGCGGGGCTTTCGCCGTCTCCAGTTCCTGAGGCGTCTCCTGAAGGTCGGAGGCGCTGCTCTGGCCGTGACACTCGTCACGTTCTTTGCATTTCCCGACAGCTATATCTTCTTCGGGATTCTCCACTGCATTGCCGCATCGAGCGTGCTGGCACTCCCGTTTCTGCGGCTGCCGGCTGCCGTCAACTTGCTCGCCGCGGCCATTTTCCTTGCAGGGCCGTTGCTGTTGACGAGCCCTGCCCTCGATGCGCCGTATCTGGATTGGCTGGGCCTCGGCTCCACCGATCCGATGACGAACGACTACGTGCCCATTTTTCCGTGGTTCGGGATGGTTCTGATCGGGGTCGCTCTCGGCAGGGCGCTACTGCCGCAGAAGAGCGCTCTGAGCGTGGCTCGGTGGCGGGCACGGAATGCTCCGGCCAGGGCCCTCGTATGGGCCGGACGGAAGAGCCTGCCGATCTACCTCATTCATCAGCCCGTCCTGCTCGCGCTCCTCTACGGGGTTCTCCAGATCACCGGCCCCAATCCCGCCGCCGAGGCCGGACCCTTCATGAATGACTGCGTAGCGACCTGCCTCACGCAAAATGCCGAAGCTGCGACCTGCCGCTCCGTCTGCTCCTGTACCATCGATACGCTTCGCCGAGGCGATCTCTGGAGGAAAGTACTCAGCGGCAGCACCACGGCGGATGACCAGGTCCAGATTTCGCGCATGGCACAGCAATGCCTGCGGCGCCCCCCGTCGTGAGACTGCGTTCGGCCGCCCGCCGCGGCAGGGAGCGGCACTTTCAGACTGGGAATGGGTGACGGCCGTCAGGCCGGTGGGAGCGCCTCGCTCATCGGAATGCCTGGCGCGAACCTTTGCAGTTTCCCAAAGGTAGCTTGCAAGACCACAAAATAATTGCTATATCATATCGATACGATACAAAGAATCATTACCCATGTACTCAACGTAATCCGCTGCAGAGGCACACGATGACTTATCAGCTGGAAGCGGAGATTTCTCGTCAGATTGTCGACCTCTGTAAATGGATCGGCGACGGTAGCGTCCCCCGAATCGAAATGAGCATGTCCCTGACCCGCGACCTGCGTTTCGACTCGTTACAGCTCATGCAGTTCTTCTCCGGCATCGAAGAGCTCTACGGGAGCTTGGCCCTTGAAGACTGGTTCATTGAGTATTCCTCCGGAGCGCGCGACACCATCGGCAGTGTCGTGAGCTACATCGCCCATGCGCTGCCCCTTGCGAGGGCCGAGTCAGCCCGTGGTGCTCAGCTGCGAGGCCAATCTCCCGAAAGGGCCCGGACTGCCTCTTTCTCAGAGATAGACGCTCAAGCGCTCAAAGCCTCCGAATGCGTGGAAGCGCGTCACGATTCAGAGCCCGAGGCTGAGGAGCGCCCCAAGCGTGGGTGACCGAGGATCGGATGAAAGGCCGCCATGACACCGGCCGCGCGAGAGCCGGCGGAGTCTACAGAAAGTTTGCTGCGCTCGGTGCTCAAGCTCAAGTCCCGCACCCGCATCACGGCCTCGGGAGCGCGATGCCATGGATCGCCCACTCGGCGAAGAACACGAACCGCTAGCTTGGCATTTACAAAAAGCCGAGGCAAAGCCCGAAAACCGCTGGAAAACCATCTCGACTTTTGCGTTAAGCTCGGATGATCGACGCAATCGTTCTCGAGAGGTGCTGTCTTGTTGCGGGACTATCTGACCGATCTTCCGCTGGTCGCGATTCTTCGCGGATTGCGGCCTGAAACAGCCGAAGCAGTCGGCCTGGCTCTGGTCGAGGCCGGTTTCCGCATCATCGAGGTTCCACTGAACTCGCCGGATCCGTTCCGAAGCATCGAAACCCTGGCGAAGACCATGCCGGACGACGTTCTCGTCGGCGCGGGAACTGTACTCGATCCGGAGCAGGTCGATGGCGTCCGCGATATGGGCGGCAAGCTCATCGTCATGCCTCACAGTGATCCAGACGTCATCCGCCGGGCCAAGGAACACAGCATGATATGCACGCCGGGCGTCGCCACGCCAACGGAGGCTTTCGCGGCACTGAAAGCCGGCGCCGATGCAATCAAAATCTTTCCGGCCGAAGGAGTTCCGCCGGCAGTCGTAAAGGCTTGGCGGGCCGTGCTGCCGAAAGACGCGATCGTCCTGCCCGTCGGCGGCATCAAACCCGGCAATATGAAGCCCTATGTCGATGCCGGCGCCGATGGGTTCGGTCTTGGCTCTGCCCTCTTCACCCCGGCCATGGCCCTCGAGGACATCGTGCACAATGCACGCGCCTTCGCGGCCGCATGGAAGGATCTTCGTTCGGGCTGAGACTACTTTTTCTTTGCAGGAACCGCCACGTACCGCCTGCGTTCACACGGCAAAGGCTATCACAGGAGTTCCACGCATGAAGAAACTGGCATTCGTCTTGGCCGCCTCTGTCCTGAGCACGGCGGCCTTCGCGCAGGACACCACGACCACGATCAAGAAGGAGGAAGGCCTCCTCGGCAGCAAAACGACGATCGAGCAGAAGCGCGAGCCGAGCACGACCTCGTCCACAACGGTGACGACCGATTCAGGCGTAGGCTGCACGACCGAGACCAAGCAGAAGACTGACGAGTTCGGCGACACCACGACGAAGCGGACGACCGAGTGCTGACCGCACTCGATCCAAAGACAAAGCCCGGCAGATCCCGGGTTTTGTCTTTCGCAAGGCCTCAGCGGCGCTTGCCGCCACGCCCTCCGCGGAAGAACGGTACCGTCAGCAGACGGCGGCCCGTCTCATCCACGATCTCGAGCTCGATATTTCCCGCATCGCTCAACTCGTCGCGCAGCTCTTCCACCGTGGCGATGGCCTCTGCGCGGGCCGCCTCGAGATCAGGCAGTTCGATGCCTTCATCGTCCTCATCGACATCGTAACCATCGCGAATGTTGAAGAAAAAGCGAGGCATGGCGGAACGCTCGAGAATTGGGAGACGGCGGTAAAACGCCTTTCACTTCGGCAGGTTCACTGTAATGGCAACGAGCCTCTCTTTGACACCGGAATCTTCGTGCAGAGCCAAGTTCTGCAGCACATATTGGCGAGACCGGCGGATGGAGCCTTTTAAAGGTCTCGCGCGTTGAACGACACGCAAAGGGTTCATGCGGGAAAACCGCTTAGGATGTGTCATGCTTCATCGATCCCTTGCCGTGCTGTCAGCTCTCGGCTGCTCCGTCCTTCTGGCTCCTACCGAAAGCTCCGCCCAGACCCAGGCATCGTGCGGTCCGCGCCATGAACTCGTGAAACTGCTCTCTGATCGATACAAGGAAGATCCGGTCGGCATCGGCCTTTCACAGCCGGGCCAGGTGCTGGAGGTCTTCGCCTCGCAAGCCGGAACCTGGTCGATGGTCATGACCATGCCGGACGGGAAAGCCTGTCTGATCGCTGCCGGCGACAACTGGGAAATGGTAGCGAGGGTCAAAGGCGACCAGATCTGAGGATGAGGCCCCCTGAAGGCCTGCCGACGTACAAAATTCAAGGAGAGGAACAGTGGCGCGCCCTAGGGGAGTCGAACCCCTCTTTTCTGCGTGAAAGGCAGATGTCCTAACCGATAGACGAAGGGCGCGCTGTGCTTCGGGGCGTTGCCCCTGAAGTGGGCGGACATATAGATGGGTTCTTGACGCACCGCAAGCGCCAGTTTCGAATTATTCAGGCTTTGCTGCGTCCACGATGCGCAGCTCGGCTTTTTCCTGACCGCCCCATCGGTCGATGGAAAGCGTCCCTGCCACATGGAGAGTGTTTCCGATGGCGTCGGAGAGCGCGTTTCCAAGGGGCTGCCCCGCCGCGCGGAAAGCGATTCCACCAATGAAACTGCCATCGCCGCCGCGCAATTTCACACGCATGTGCCCGCCGCTGCCGACCGCTCGCGCCTCGATGATTCGATGCTGTGGAAAAACGAACATGGGCTCGGGCTGCCCCGAACCAAACGGCCCTGCCCGCTCCAGGGCCGTCACGAGCGCGGGCTGCGCGCCAGCCGCCGTGAGCGTGGCATCGATGGGGAAACTGTCGTTGAGGCGCATGGTGCTGACAGGCTCGTTCAGCTTGTCCGTGATGAAAGCCCGAAACCGCTCGAGGTCCTGGGCCCCGATCGTCACTCCCGCCGCCATGGTGTGCCCTCCTCCCTTGATGGCGATTCCGGCCTCCACGGCCGCACGGACGGCATGGCCAAGATCGACCCCGGGGACGGAGCGGCCCGAGCCCGTGGCCGTACCGTCCGGGTTGAGTGTGAAGGCGAAGGCGGGGCGCCGGAACCGCTCCTTGGTGCGGGCGGAAATGAGCCCGACGACGCCCGGGTGCCAGTCCGCGGAGGCGGTTACGAGCACCGGCTGATCGGGCGCCTTCTCGAGCGCCATCATGGCCTGGGCCTCTGCCTCCTGAACCGCGACGACCTCGATGGCCTGACGCTCCCGGTTCAGGCGGTCGAGCTCTGCGGCGATCCGCCCTGCCTGAACCGGATCTTCGGTCAACAGAAGGCGCGAGCCGAGCGCCGCATCGCCGATGCGCCCACCTGCGTTGATGCGCGGCCCGACGAGATAGCCGAGGTGCCAGCTCTCCGGAGCGCCCGTCAGCCCCGCCGTATCCATAAGCGCCGCCAAGCCCTGGCGGCGGCGGTTGCGCATGATGGCGAGTCCCTGGCGAACGAACGCGCGGTTCAACCCGATGAGCGGCACCACGTCCGCGACGGTCGCGAGGGCCACGAGATCGAGGCTGCCCATCAGATCCGGCTCGGCCCGGTTGTGGAAGCCCCCCCGTGCGCGCAACACCCGATTGAGGGCGACGAGGAAGAGAAACACCACCCCGGCCGCGCAGAGATGCCCCAGCCCGGAGAGATCGTCCTGCCGGTTCGGGTTCACGATGGCAAAGGCCTCCGGCAGTCGCTCGGGCGCCTGATGGTGGTCGAGCACAACGGAATCGAGGCCGAGGCGCTTCGCCTCCGCAAGCGGTTCGCTGCTGGCCGTTCCGCAATCGACCGTCACCAGGAGATCGGCACCCTGTTCCTTCAGCGCGCGGATGGCGTCGACGTTCGGGCCGTAGCCCTCCGTAATTCTGTCCGGGATGTGGATCGCGTAGGAGATGCCGCACGCGCGCAGATATTCCGCCAGGAGAGCGGCGCTGCAGGCCCCGTCCACATCGTAATCGCCGAATATCGCGACCTTCTCACCCC
>DASRWK010000178.1:0-4652 GCA_035776715.1 Microvirga sp. | reverse complement strand
GGAGCCCAGCTATCAGATCATCCGCCGCAACGGCGCCGTGACGCCCTTCGATCCCACCAAGATCACCGTCGCCCTCAGCAAGGCCTTCCTCGCCGTCGAGGGGTCGACCGCCGCCGCCTCGCGCCGGGTGCACGAGACTGTCGAGGGTCTGGCCCGGGAGATCGTTTCCGCCCTCACCCGCCGGGCCGAGGCAGGCCGCACGTTCCACATCGAGGAGGTCCAGGACCAGGTCGAGCTGGCGCTCATGCGCGGCGGGCACCACAAGGTCGCCCGCGCCTACGTGCTCTACCGCGAGCAGCGGGCGGCGGAGCGCTCCAAGACCAAGCCCGAGGTGACGCCCTCGGCACCTGCCCTGCACATGCGCCTGGAAGACGGCACGCTCGTCCCCCTCGACACGGCGCGCCTCGAGGTGCTGGTCAGAGAGGCCTGCGAGGGCCTTGCCGACGTGTCGGGGGAGGCGATCCTCGCCGAGACGATGCGCAATCTCTATGACGGCATCACCGAGGCAGAACTGGCACAGGCGCCCGTGATGGCGGCGCGTACCCTGATCGAACGAGAGCCGAACTATGCCTATGCCAGCGCCCGTCTGCTGCTCGACGGCCTGCGCCGGGAGGCCCTGAGCGCCGTCCATGGCGGACGGCAGCAGGCGACCCAGGCCGAAATGGCCGCCCGCTATGCCGAGTACTTCCCGGCCTATGTCAGGAAGGGCGTCGACGCCGAACTGCTCGACCCGGAACTCGCCCGCTTCGACCTCTCCAGGCTGGCATCGGCCCTCAGGCCCGACCGGGACCTGAACTTCCAGTATCTCGGTCTCCAGACCCTCTACGACCGCTACTTCCTGCATGCGGGCGGGACAAGGTTCGAACTGCCGCAGGCCTTCTTCATGCGCGTCGCCATGGGGCTGGCGCTGCGCGAGATCGACCGGGAGGAAAAAGCGATCGCGTTCTACGATCTCCTCTCCTCGTTCGACTTCATGGCCTCGACGCCGACCCTGTTCAACGCGGGCACGACCCGGCCGCAGCTCTCGTCCTGCTTCCTCACGACAGTGCCGGATGATCTCGACGGCATCTTCAAGGCGGTGAAGGACAACGCCCTGCTCGCCAAGTACTCGGGCGGCCTGGGCAACGACTGGACGCCGGTGCGCGGCCTCGGCGCGCACATCAAGGGCACCAACGGCGAGAGCCAAGGCGTGGTGCCGTTCCTGAAGGTCGCCAACGACACGGCCATTGCCGTGAATCAGGGCGGCAAGCGCAAAGGGGCGGTGTGCGCCTATCTCGAGACCTGGCACATCGACATCGAGGAATTCCTCGACCTGCGCAAGAACACGGGTGACGACCGGCGGCGCACCCACGACATGAACACCGCCAACTGGGTGCCCGACCTGTTCATGCAGCGCGTGGCCGAGGACGGGATGTGGACGCTGTTCTCGCCCGACGAGACGCCGGACCTGCACGACCTCTACGGGCCGGAGTTCAAGACGGCATACGAAGCCTACGAGGCACGAGCCGCCCGGGGAGAGATCAAGGTTTTCCGGCAGGTGCGCGCGCTAGACCTCTGGCGGCGGATGCTGACCATGCTGTTCGAGACCGGTCACCCCTGGATCACCTTCAAGGACCCGTGCAACATCCGATCGCCGCAGGGCCATGTGGGCGTCGTCCATTCCTCCAACCTTTGCACGGAGATAACCCTCAACACCTCCCGTGACGAGGTGGCCGTGTGCAATCTCGGATCGGTCAACCTCGCCCACCACGTCACCCCTGCGGGCCTCGACATGGGCCGGCTGGAACGCACGGTGCGCATCGCGATGCGGATGCTCGACAACGTGATCGACATCAACTTCTACACGATCCCGGAGGCCCGCCGCTCGAACCTGCGCCACCGCCCCGTGGGATTGGGGATCATGGGCTTCCAGGACGCCCTGCACACCCTGCGCCTGCCTTACGCCTCGGACGAAGCCGTGAGCTTCGCCGACGAGAGCATGGAGGCGATCTCCTACCATGCCATCTCCGCCTCGGTGGAACTGGCCGCCGAGCGGGGCCCCTATCCGAGCTTCGAGGGCTCGCTCTGGTCCATGGGCATCCTGCCCATCGATTCCGTCGAACTGCTGGCGGAAGCCCGCGGCGGCCTCGATCTCGACCGCTCCGCCACCCTCGACTGGGCAGGCCTGCGCGAGCGGGTGAAGACTGTCGGCATGCGCAACTCGAACGTCATGGCCATCGCACCGACCGCGACGATCTCCAACATCTGCGGCGTCTCGCAATCCATCGAGCCGGGCTTCCGCAACCTGTTCGTCAAGGCCAACATGTCCGGGGATTTCACGGTCGTGAACGCCTCGCTCGTCCATGCGCTCAAGGAACGGGGCCTCTGGGACGAGGTCATGATCGCCGACCTGAAATACTTCGACGGCAGCCTCGCGCAGATCGACCGGGTGCCGGACGACATCAAGGCGCTCTACGCCACCGCGTTCGAAATCGACGCATCCTGGCTGATCGAGGCCGCGGCGCGGCGCCAGAAGTGGATCGACCAGGCCCAGTCGCTCAACCTCTACATTGCCAGCCCGAACGGCCGGAAGCTCGACGCCATGTACCGTCTGGCCTGGGAGCGCGGGCTGAAGACCACCTACTACCTGCGGGCGACCTCGGCGACGCATGTGGAGAAGTCCACGCTCAAGGGCACGGACGGCAAGCTCAATGCCGTTCAGGTCGCGCCGATCGCCATCCCCGCAAGCGTCGTGCCCGAGGGCAAGGCCTGCTCCATCGACGACCCCGAGTGCGAAGCCTGCCAGTAGCCTTCACCCATACCGACCCGGCCGCGCCCGACGGCGCGGCTCCTCCCTCTGTTCATCACCTCAATTCAAGGTATCCACCATGCTTGACTGGTCCGACCCCCGGCACGTCCCGGCCGCTGCTCCCATCCCGCCAACGGAGGCCACGGGCCTCGGCACCATCGACCGCGGCGGCGCCCGCGTATCGGTCGACGACAAGCGGATGATCAACTGCCGGGCCGACGTGAATCAGCTCCTGCCGCTCAAGTACAAGTGGGCCTGGGAGAAATACCTCGCCGCCTGCAACAACCATTGGATGCCGACCGAGGTGTCCATGCAGGCCGACATCGCCCTGTGGAAGTCCCGCGACGGATTGACGGAGGACGAGCGCCGCATGGTCAAGCGCAACCTCGGCTTCTTCGCCGCCTCCGAGAGCCTGGTCGCCAACAACATCGTGCTGGCGATCTATCGTCACCTGACCAATCCGGAATGCCGGCAATACCTGCTGCGCCAAGCCTTCGAGGAAGCGGTGCATACGCATACCTTCCAGTACATCGTAGAAAGCCTCGGCCTCGACGAGGGCGAGCTGTTCAACATGTATCGGGAGGTTCCCTCGATCACCGACAAGGCCGCCTGGGCGCTGAAGCACACGCAAGGCATCGAGAATGCCTCCTTTGCCACCGGCACGCCTGAAGCCGACCAGGCCTTCCTGCGCGATCTCGTAGCCTTCTACGTGGTCTTCGAGGGCATGTGGTTCTACACGGGCTTCGCGCAGATCCTGGCGCTCGGCCGCCGCAACAAGATGGTCGGGATCGCCGAGCAGTACCAGTACATCCTGCGCGACGAGAGCATCCACCTGAATTTCGGCATCGACGTGATCAACCAGATCAAGGCCGAGAACCCTCACCTCTGGACGAAGGCGTTCCAGGAGGAGATCCGCACGATGCTCCGAGAGGCGGCGGAGCTCGAGGCGGCTTACGGGCGGGACACGATGCCCCGCGGGTTCCTCGGCCTGAACGCGGCGCTGTGTGAGCAGTACATGCACTTCATCGCCAACCGCCGCTGCGGCCAGCTCGGCCTCATGCCGGTCTTCCCCGAGGCCGACAATCCGTTCCCCTGGATGTCGGAGGCCATGGACCTGAAGAAGGAGAAGAACTTCTTCGAGACCCGCGTCATCGACTACCAGAGCGGCGGCGCCTTGGCCTGGGACTAGCAGTCATCGCTGCCGGCGCGGCCAGGACATGCAGGCTGCGGTGCGCGCTGAGCGCGGGGAGGCTCCGAGTGCACCGGCATGTGCCGGTGCACTCGTGCATCGCCATTCAGGCCAGGAACTGATCCCGAATGGGCAGACGGCGGATCCGCTTACCCGTCGCAGCGAACACCGCATTGGCGAGGGCTGGCGCGACGGGCGGCACCCCCGGCTCGCCCACGCCGCCAAGCGGGTGTCCGTAATCGTGCGATGCCACGAGATGGACGTGGATCTCGCGCGGTGCCGTATCGATCCGCGTGACCTCATAGCTGTCGAAGTTGTTCTGCTCGACCCGGCCGTTCTTGAACGAGATCTCCGAGGCCGTCGCAAGTCCGACTCCCATGATGACGGCGCCTTCCATCTGGGAGCGGATGCGGTCGGGATTGACCCTGGGGCCGCAGTCGATCGCGATATCCACCCGCGGGATGACGAGCCTATCCCCATCGACCCGCACCTCGGCGGCGACCGCCACGTAGCTCACGAAGCTGTAGTGGCCTGCGATGCCGAGCCCGTGGCCCTGCGGCAGGTTCCGTCCCCAGCCGATGCCGGCAGCGGCCGTCTCGATGACCTCCCGCAGGCGACCCGTATCGATCGGGTACAGTTTCGGGTCTTCCCCATGGTTCCAGGCATCTCCGATGT
>DASRWK010000177.1:0-1595 GCA_035776715.1 Microvirga sp. | reverse complement strand
CGCAACCCTCGCCCGGCGGCCTCCTGCCGCCCGAAGCGGTTGACGAACAGGATATCAGGCTTCCCCTCGATGGCAGCCCGCAGCCATCCCCCGGCCTCAGCCAGACTGGAGGAGTCGAGGCGACATCCTCGGGTGCCGCTCCCCCGCGTTTCGAAGGCCTGGATCCTGCGCCCGGTTCCGATATCTTCCAGGAACAATGTTCCACAGCGGCCGGCATCGCCGGATCGCCCCTCCTGAAGAAGGCCGCCCACGCGCAGGTCCACGGACTTCAGGCCTTGGATGACCTGGCGCAAAACCGCATCGGGGCGGCTTTCCCGGTCGTAGACAACGATGCCGATCCGGTCCTCAGTCAAAGGTGCCTCCAGCGATGCCATATGACGGCCGTCAGAGATTGACGAGAATTCGGCAGAACTCAACCCCAACGGGAACGGGGCAGGATCTGTGCTCGATGCCGCGTCGACATCGAGACTATCCGGTTCTACACGCATCTGGATACACCACCTCCTCACCGGACGATCTGCGATCTCCTCCCACTGGATGCCGAGAAACATGGCGCGATAAACCCGTGGATCGATCAGGAGTACACTCACCCCTTATCCTTCAAACCGACGATGATCGGCGATGGAAGCTGACCTCTTCTCGAAAGCGCAGGAACATCGCCCGAGCCCCCCGCTTCCGCGATCCGTCCAGAAGCGCTCGACGAACTGCTCGGGCAGCAGCATATCCTCGGACCGGGCGGACCCTTGCGGCGCCGCGTCCGGGCAGGCCGTCTCGGCATTCGCCGCGACGACGATACCGGCCATCAGATCCAAGCTCAATCCGGCACCCGCAGCGACACCATGGACTCCGGAGATGATCGGAGCTTCGAGCTCTCGCAAACACAGGGTTGCCAGGTGCAATCTGTCGAGCAGTCCATTGATCGCTGCTTCGGCTCTCTTGGCTCCTAGCGAATGCCGCAACATCTCCGCCTGCCATGAAGGCGCGGCCTTCCCCTCTCAATGGGACGCATCTGAGCCCCTCCTGCTGTGTCAGGGCACGGATGACGGACAGGAACTCTCCAGCAAGGTCTCTGGTGATGGCGTTGGGGCCTGGGGACGACCGAACGTGACCCGGCCGATGCCGCTGTCACGATCAAACTGATAGCGCACCTCCTCGTTGCCGCTCATTGAAGTGCATTCCTGAGTTCCGGGAGGATTGTGAAGAGATCGCCGACGAGGCCGTAATCGGCGACCTGGAAGATCGGCGCCTCCTCGTCCTTGTTGATCGCCACGATCACCTTGGAGTCCTTCATGCCGGCCAGGTGCTGAATGGCGCCCGAGATGCCGACCGCGATGTACAGATCCGGCGCCACCACCTTGCCGGTCTGGCCCACCTGCCAGTCGTTCGGCGCATAGCCCGCATCCACCGCCGCGCGCGAGGCGCCCATCGCGGCCCCGAGCGTGTCGGCGATCGGCTCGATGTACTGCTTGAAGTTCTCCGCCGAGCCGAGCGAGCGCCCGCCCGAAATGATGATCCGGGCCGAGGTCAGCTCGGGACGATCGGACTTGGCGATCTCCTCGCCCTTGAAGCTCGACACGCCGGGATCGCCTGCAGCG
>DASRWK010000176.1:0-2953 GCA_035776715.1 Microvirga sp. | reverse complement strand
CGCCGCCGCTGACCAATTCCCCTCGGCAGGGAATGACGGGCCCGCCCTCCGGCGGGCCTTTTTCGTTGAAGCCAACCCATTTCAGAACCTCTGGATTGATATGATTCCCGTAGTTGAAACCAAATCGATGTCCGACGACGTCGCATCGGCGTTCGAGGATTTCGCCCGCGCCTTCGAGGCCTTCAAGGACGCCAACGACACGCGCCTCTCCGAGATCGAGACGCGCCTGTCGAGCGACGTGGTGACGGAGGAAAAGCTCACCCGCATCGACGCCGCGCTCGACGACGCCAAGCGCCGCCTCGACCGCCTGGCCCTCGACCGCTCCCGGCCGCCTTTGGGCCGGAGCGCCGACGGCTCTCCGCGCGATCCGGTCCAGGCCGAGCACAAGGCGGCCTTCCATGCCTATATGCGCTCCGGCGAGGCCACGGGCCTGAAGCGGCTCGAGGAGAAGGCGCTCTCGGCGGGCTCCGGACCCGACGGCGGCTATCTCGTTCCCGACACGGTCGAGACGGAAGTGCTGCGCCGCCTGTCCGCGATCTCGCCGATCCGTGCGATCGCGTCGGTGCGCGTGATTTCCGGCGGCCAGTACAAGCGCGCCTTCTCGGTCTCCGGCCCGTCGACCGGCTGGGTCGGCGAGACCGCCGCGCGACCGCAGACGGCGGGCCCGGTTCTCTCGGAGATGAGCTTTCCGGCCATGGAGCTCTATGCCATGCCGGCGGCCACCCAGACCCTTCTCGACGACGCGGTGGTCGATATCGACCGCTGGATCGCGGAGGAAGTCGAGGCCGCCTTCGCCGAGCAGGAAGGCGCGGCCTTCGTGAACGGTGACGGCGTCAACAAGCCGAAGGGCTTCCTGGCATCCGACACCGTAGAGAACGAGATTTGGGAATGGGGCATGCTCGGCGCGGTCCATGCGGGCGGCGCCGCGTTTCCCGCCTCGAATCCGTCCGACGTGCTGGTGGAACTGGTCTACGCGCTGAAGGCCGGCTATCGCCAGAGCGCGTCCTTCGTCATGAACCGCAAGACGCAGAGCACCATCCGCAAGTTCAAGGACGCGAACGGCCAGTATCTCTGGGCCCCGCCCGCGAGCCTCGGCCAGTCCGCGACCCTGATGGGTTTTCCCGTGGTGGAAGCCGAGGACATGCCCGATATCGCGGCGGGCGCCTGCGCCGTCGCCTTCGGCGATTTCAAGCGCGGTTACCTGGTCGTCGACCGGGCCGGCCTGCGCGTGCTGCGCGATCCGTATTCGGCCAAGCCCTATGTGCTGTTCTACACCACCAAGCGCGTGGGCGGCGGCGTGCAGGATTATGCGGCGATCAAGCTGCTGAAGTTCGCGGCTTGAGAGGGCTTCGGGAAACTGCCCCAGGCATCATTCCTCGCGTCCTCGCCACGCTCTCCCGCGTCATCACCGGCCTTGTGCCGGTGATCCCGCTTCGGTAGAGCGCCGCGCCATTCGGATCGGGATGTCCGGGACGGACCCGGGCACGGCGAGGGAGGTTGTAATCACCCCGACCTTCTTCCTCGTCCCCGGCTCTGCGCCGGGGATCTCGACGGGTCGAGGCGCAACGCACCAGGGGGCGAGAGGACGCTGCAGCAACCTGTATGCTTGATGTGGGCGAGATCAGCGTCTCGTCCACGCTCCGTCCGTGGCCAGGAGGCTGCGGATCGCCTGCCTGATCCAGCCGAGATGCTCGACGAGGGGCGTCACGGCGGTCAGACCTCCGCAGGCATTGCGTCTTCCCCCGCTGGCATGCAGGGCGCCGCTCGACCAGCTGACGATGCCGTACAGCCGATAGCTGTCCTGCGTCGCCGCGAGGATCGGACCGCCGGAATCGCCGCGGCAGGCGCCCGCGCCGCTCGTTTCCGCCAGCCGCTCGGGGTCGGCGACGATCAGAACGCGGTTGGCCACCTCGATCGGGCCGAGGGACACGAGATTGGCGTGCCGCAGAACGCGCGCCGTGCCCTTGCGGTTTTCGTCCGAGACCCCGAAGCCCGCGATCGTGACCGCGTCGCCGACGCCGATCCTGCCCGCCAGGGTGGGATTGAGCGGCAGGAAGTCGGCGCCGAGCCGCCGTTCGAGGCGCAGGATCGCCAGGTCGACTCCTGGCTGCGTGCGCGGGGTCGTGCCGGTCACGAAGCTGGGCTGCATGGCGAGCGCAACGACCCTGATCCGCTGCGGCTTGAAGGCCCGGTTGACCGCGACGACGCGGTAAGAGGCCGCGTCCGTCATGCAATGGGCGGCCGTGAGGACCAGATCCGCGCCGATGAGGGCGCCCGAGCAGAGTTCGCCCGCGGAGTTTTCGATGAAGACCACCGAGCGTCGCAAGCCATCCGGATCCCGCGACGCCGCGCCCAGCAGAATGGCCTGCGCGGAACCCGTGAAAAAAGTGAGAGCAACGAAAACGAGGAATGGGAGTGCGCGCATCGGGAAATATGGAAAGGGAGGAATCGTAATGGACGGGAAGGCCAGTCCAGGCAGGATAGTTCCACCCCTCTCCAAATTTCCAGTCTTCTCTTCCGCGCCATCACCGGTCTCTTCCCACGTCACTCCGGCCTTGTGCCCGGTATTCCGATCAGAGGGGCGCAGTGCTTGTCCTCATCGGGATGGCCCGGACAGGCCCGGCCACGACGAAGGACCGTCACCCATGCGATGGTCTAGCGACCCTCCCACGACGCCGCGCGGTTCCAGGTTTTCAGCGTGGTGTCGATCCATTCCTTCTGCGGTCCCAGGAGAATTCCCTGGGTGATGCCTCCGCAGCTCTTTCCGCGCGCGGGCGATGACCAGGACGTGATCGCGGCGATCGTGGAGCCCGATGCCATCGGCCCGCCGGAATCGCCCTGGCAGGCACCCATGGCGCCGGTTCCTTCCGACCAGAGCAGGATCCTGCTGGGGCCATGGGGTTCCGTCACCCTCAACGATGCCGTGCGGAAGGTGCCGGTCGTCCTGGCATCG
>DASRWK010000175.1:0-7169 GCA_035776715.1 Microvirga sp. | reverse complement strand
ATCCGCGCAAGGTGTTCGAGGATGCGGAACTCGAGGAGCTGACCCAATCGATCAAAGACCGCGGCATCATTCAGCCCATCGTGGTCCGGCCCTTGCCGAACAAGAGCGACGCCTACGAGATCGTCGCGGGCGAACGCCGCTGGCGTGCCGCCCAGAAGGCCGGTCTGCACGAGGTGCCCGTGGTCATCGTCCATATCGACGACAAGACCTCCCTCGAATACGCCATCCTCGAAAACGTCCAGCGTGCGGACCTCAACCCGATCGAGGAGGCGGAAGGCTATGCCCGGCTGATGGTCGAGTTCTCCTATACGCAGGAGAATCTTTCGAAGATCATCGGCAAGAGCCGGAGCCACATCGCCAATATGATGCGTCTCAGCGATCTTCCCGACCCGGTGAAGAAGCTTCTCGTCGAGCGCAAGCTCTCCGCCGGCCATGGCCGTGCGCTGCTGGCCGTGAAGGACCCGGTTGGGGTCGCAAAGCAGGTGCTCGACCAGGGCATGAGCGTGCGGCAGGTGGAGGCCCTCGCACAGTCGGAAAGTGCCGAGCCGGCCAAGCTCGAAACGAAGTCCGCCAAGATCAAGGCCGAGAAGGATCCGGACACCCGTGCCCTGGAACGCGTCCTCCAGGACGTGCTGGGCCTCACCGTCACCATCGACCACAAGGGCAATGGCGGTGAATTGCGCATCCGCTACAAGACCCTGGAGCAGCTCGATGGGCTCTGCCGGAGATTGAATCCTTAAGAGTCGTCTTCCTCTTAAAGCCCTGGATCGGCTACCTGCTCAGGTACCGGTGAACAAACGGCCAGAATGAACCCGGCCGTTGCCGCGAATGCGACTCATGCCGATCAGGACGTCGCCACCGCCGTGCGGACCGCGCTGATCTGGCCGTCGAGATGGGCCACCAGGTCCTGCGGCAGGTCCAACAGGGCCACGAGCCGGTCGAGATAGGCCTTCTCCTCCGGCATGTCCGCTTCACCGATGGCGACACGGGAAGCCACGTAGAGTTCAGCGGCCTGCTCCTTCGTCTTTGGAAGGCGTGCGATGGCCGCCGCGTCGGCGGGCTTGGCCATGAGGTCCAGGAGGAATCCCTTATCCTCGTTGTCAAGGTCGAGTTGCTGGATCTGCTCCTGAATGCGGGTGCTTTCCTGCCCGTCCAGGTGACCATCGGATTTCGCGGCCGAGATCATGGCTTGGACCAGGGCGATCCCCATTTCATTGCCCTCCTTGTCCTTTTCCTCCTCGAGGCTGAAGCCGCTGCCGGCCGGGGGCTGGGGCGGAAGGCTCGTGGGGCTGCTGGCGCCCGGGGCTTGCTTGGCCTGCCAGTCCTGATAGGCCTTGAACGCCACACTGGCGAGAACCGCGAGACCGCCCGCCTTCATCAGCGAGCCTCCTGCGGAACGGCCCGCCCGTGAGCCGAGGATGAGGGACAGGAGGCTTCCGGCCGCAAGGCCACCCATCCCTCCGGGAATCTGGGAACCGAGGCCGCCGGACCCGCCCAGCATGCCACCCAGGCCGCCCTGCGGTCCCTGTCCGCCGAAGGGACCCTGACGGTGGGAACCGCCCTGGCTGCGCATGAGGCCTTCCAGAATGTTACCGAGATTCATGTCCGTTTTCCTGTGCCTTGAAACGACAGGGTGAAAAGCCAGGACGTTCAGAAGAGTTCCGGTCCGTTCACGCCGATGTACTGCCGCATCGTGATCAGCCGAAGGTTGAGCGCGGTAGCCCACAGAGCCACGTCAACGAAAAGTGCCTCCGGCTTTTGGCCTCGAACGATGCGCCGCTTCAAGAAGGAAGCATCGGACCAATCCAAAAGTGCAGGTCCGCTTTCGCGTCCGATGCCCTAACGCCGCGCCATGCGGGCGATGTCGAGGAGGGTCTTGGCCGCGATCGTGTCGTCGAGATGGGACAGGCGGCGGGTGTCGAGGAGACTCGACTGGAGAAGGCCAATGGCCGTCTTGAGGCTCTCGCTCGTCCAGCGCTGGAGGTGGCGCTCGACCAGGGGCTTGCGGCGGAAATGCAGGCTGCGCATGGTTTCCATCACCGCGGGGATCGACCGCCCTTCCTCCACGTTGAGGCGGGCCGTGAGCAGCATGAGGGCATGGCGAAGCGCTGCGCCCAGCAGCACGGAGGCATGGATCCCCTCTGCCGCTAGCCGTCGGGAGCCGATTTCGAGGCTCGTGCCCTCTCCGCCGAAAGCGGCGTCCACCACCGCATCCATGGCAAGGCTCGACACGTCGCTCATGATCGCATCGACGTCCTCGGGCGTGATCTCGCGTTTGCCATGCGCATAGAGCATGAGCTTCGCAAGCTCGCCCCGAGTTGCGAGACGGTCGCCGCCCAGGCTCGCGATCAGGGCCGCGCGCGCCTCGCGGCCGATCGAGAAGCCGTTGCTTTTCAACGTTTCGTCCACCACGGTTCCGAGGTCGCGGCCGGAATCCGCATAGCAGGGCAGGGCGAGAGCCTTCTGCGAACGTTCGCACAGGGTGCGCAACGGGGAGGATTTCTGCAGATCGCCGCCCTCGATGACGACCACGGTGTCCTGCAGCTCGCTCTTGAGCACGGCATCGACGGCGGGGGCGATGTTGCGCGTCGTCGATTTCACCCAGATGGCGCGCTTTCCGCCGAACAGCCCCACGGTGCCGGCTTCATCCGCGAGGCGGGCCGGGTCGGACGCGATGTCGTCACCGTCGATGCGGACGAGCTGGAAAGGATCCGAGGGGTCGTCAACCGAGCGTTCTGCGACGGCGCGGGCGCGCTCGTTGATGAGTCCCATGTCCGGACCGTAGAACAGGTACACGCCGATGCGCGGATCGGGACGCCGCAGCGCCCCATCCACGTCACCTGCCTTAACGGCAACCATCGTCAGATGCCGGCGGAGAGCGTCGCCGCCAGACGGGTTTTCACCTGTTCCGCCAGGACCTTAGCGAGCCTGATTTCCGCATCGCGGGCCGCGCGGACGGTGGCGAAACGCTGCTGGTAGCGGTCATAGGTCGCCGAGGATGTGGCCGATCCCCGCGTATAGACCTGCGCGCCGTCGAGGCTCGTCAGCGTGTAAGTGACAGTCCCGCCCACGATGGCCGAGCTCGCCCGGCCCGTCTCCGTGTCGACGATCGGCGTGGAGAGCGAGCGGGCAAGCGCCAGTTTCAGCACATAGCGCTTCGGCGTCTCGGAGCCGGAACCGTTCAGGGCGTAGATCAGCTCGCTGCGCAGATAGTGACCCATCACAGCCTGACTGTCGGGCCATCTGATTTCGGGAACGTCGATCGCGGCCAGGACCGTCTGGAGCGATTCGCCCGAGGCCGTGGGGCCGTAGAGCGGTTTGAAGCAGGCGGACAGGCCGAGGGAAAGGCCGGCCGCAAGGCCCGCCGCGGCGGTGAGACGGGCCAAGCCTTTGAGGTTAAACGACGACATTCACGATCCTCTGCGGAACGACGATGATCTTGCGTGCGGGCTTTCCTTCCATAGCCTTTTGCACGGCTTCGAGCGAGAGCACCGCCGCCTCGATGGCGGCCTGATCCGCATCGCGCGCCACGGCCACGTCGGCGCGCTTCTTGCCGTTGACCTGCACGGGGAGGGTGATGGTGTCCTCGACCAGCAGCGAGCGGTCGAGCGCCGGCCAGGGCGTATCGGTCACGAGGCCGGGTTGACCGAGCGATTCCCAGCATTCCTCCGCCAGATGCGGCATCATGGGGGCAAGCAGCTGCACGAAGATGCGGCCGGCTTCCGCGAAGGCGACGGAAAGGCCGGGCTCGTTCGCGGCCTTGGCCTGATTCGCCAGATCCTGAAGGCTGTTGGCGAGTTCGTAGAGATGCGCAACGCAGCGGTTGAAGCGCAGGCGCTCCACGTCCTCCTCCACGGCGGCGAGCGCCTTGTGCGCGGCCTTGCGGACGGCAAGGCCGATCGGGCCTTCGGATTGAGCGCCGTTGCCGCCATTGATGCGCTCGGCGATCTCGCCGACGAGGCGCCACACGCGCTGCACGAAGCGGCCCGCGCCCTGCACGCCTTCCTCGGTCCAGATCACGTCGCGCTCGGGCGGCGAGTCGGAGAGCATGAACCAGCGCGCCGTGTCGGCGCCGTAGGAACCGATGATCTCGTCCGGATCCACCGTGTTCTTCTTCGATTTCGACATCTTCTCGATGGAGCCGATCTCTATCGGTGCACCGGTCTCCACATGGAAGGCCTTGCGCGCGCTGCCCTGCGTTTCGAAGCGCACGTCGCTCGGCAGCACCCACGCGCCGCTCGCGTCCTTGTAGGTCTCGTGCACCACCATGCCCTGGGTGAACAGGCCGGCGAAGGGCTCGTCGAGACCCGCATGGCCGGTCTTCTTCATCGCGCGGGTGAAGAAGCGCGAGTAGAGCAGGTGCAGGATCGCGTGCTCGATGCCGCCGATATACTGGTCGACCGGCAGCCAGGAATCGACCGTGTCGCGATCCGTCGGCTTGTCCTCGAGGGTCGGATCCGTGAAGCGGGCGAAGTACCAGGACGAGTCCACGAAAGTGTCCATGGTGTCCGTCTCGCGCCGCGCCGGCTTGCCACATTTCGGGCAGTCCACGTGCTTCCAGGTCGGGTGGCGGTCGAGCGGGTTCCCCGGCACGTCGAAGGACACGTCCTCCGGCAGCACGACGGGCAGATGATCCTTCGGCACGGGGACCACGCCGCAATCGTCGCAATGGATGATCGGGATCGGGCAGCCCCAGTAGCGCTGGCGCGAGATGCCCCAGTCGCGCAGACGAAAATTCACCTTGCGCTCGGCCACCGGGCGGTTGTCGCGGGTCTGGGATTCGAGACGCCGGGCGATCTCTTCCTTGGCCTCGGCGATGGTGAGGCCGTCGAGGAAGCGGGAATTGATCATCCGGCCCTCGCCCTCATAGGCGGTGTCGGTGACGACGAAGGTGGCCGGGTCCTGGTCCGGCGGGCAGACGACGGGGGTATTGCCCAGGCCGTACCTGTTGACGAAGTCCAGATCGCGCTGGTCGTGCGCCGGGCAGCCGAAGATTGCGCCCGTGCCGTACTCCATCAGGATGAAGTTCGCGACGTAAACGGGGAGCGTCCAGTCCGGGTCGAACGGATGCACGGCCCGCGCACCCGTGTCGAAGCCGAGCTTCTCGGCCTTCTCGATGGCTTCCTGCGCGGTGCCGATGCGCTTGCACTCCTCGATGAAGGCGGCGAGCTCCGGGTTGTTCGCGGCGGCGGCCTTCGCCAGCGGGTGATCGGGGGCGACCGCCATGAACTTGGCCCCGAAGAGAGTATCGGGTCGCGTGGTGTAGATCTCGAGCTCGGTCTCGCCGTTCGGAGCGGTCTCCGGCTTCAGGGCGAAGCGCACCAGCAGGCCTTCCGAGCGGCCGATCCAGTTGCGCTGCATCAGGCGGACTTTCTCCGGCCAGCGGTCGAGGGTGTCGAGCCTGTCGTCGAGATCCTGCGCGAAATCGGTGATCTTCAGGAACCACTGGGTCAGCTCGCGCTGCTCCACGAGGGCGCCGGAACGCCAGCCGCGCCCGTCGATCACCTGCTCGTTGGCCAGAACGGTGTGGTCCACCGGATCCCAGTTCACCTTCGCGGTCTTGCGGTCGACGAGGCCAGCCTCGAGGAAATCCAGGAACATGCGCTGCTGGTGCTTGTAATAGCCCGGATCGCAGGTGGCGATCTCACGGCTCCAGTCGAGCGAGAGGCCCATGCTCTGCAGCTGGGCGCGCATGGTGGCGATGTTGGCGTAGGTCCATTCCTTCGGATGGACCTTGTTCTGCATGGCGGCGTTCTCCGCCGGCATGCCGAAGGCGTCCCAGCCCATCGGGTGGAGCACGTTGAAGCCCTTGGCCCGCTTGTAGCGCGCCACCACGTCGCCCATGGTGTAGTTGCGCACGTGACCCATGTGGATGCGCCCGGACGGATAGGGGAACATCTCAAGCACGTAATATTTCGGACGCGGGTCGTCGTTGTTGGTCTTGAACAGGTTGCGGTCGTTCCAGACCTTCCGCCATTTCAGCTCGGCTTCCTTGGCGTTGTAGCGCTCGGGCCTCATTTTCGTCAGCACATCCGTCGGTTCGAGATTCAAGCGGCTTGCGCCGCCATGGTGGGGCGGACTAGGACACAGCTCACCCGCGCGGTCAACGGTTTCGCGCGCAAGAGGCGGTCAAGTTTTGCCCCGCCACGTGTTCCCCCCGAAGGGGAGAGAGAAATTGGCGCAGTGAAGCGAACTAAGCGTAGAG
This sequence comes from Microvirga sp., assembly GCA_035776715.1. Classification (GTDB taxonomy): domain Bacteria; phylum Pseudomonadota; class Alphaproteobacteria; order Rhizobiales; family Beijerinckiaceae; genus Microvirga. The sequence goes on along the minus strand of DASRWK010000175.1, from coordinate 964 downwards.
GACATCCATGAGCGAGAACCATGCGGTCGAAAACCTGAGGGAGGTGCGGGAGGCCATCCGCCGCGCCGCGTCGGACTACGGTCGCGATCCCTCCGGAATCACCCTGGTCGCGGTCTCCAAGACCTTTCCGGCCGAGGCCATCGAGCCGGTTCTGGCCGCGGGCCAGCAGGTCTTCGGCGAAAACTACGTTCAGGAGGCCAAGGCCAAGTGGCCCGAGCTGCGCAAGCGCTACCCGGCTTTGGAACTCCACATGATCGGCCCGCTCCAGTCCAACAAGGCCAGGGAGGCGGTGGAGCTTTTCGACGTGATCCATACCCTCGACCGGCCTTCGCTCGCCCAGGCTCTCGCTAAGGAAATCGCCAGGCAGGGAAAGAGGCCCCGCCTGCTGGTCCAGGTGAACACGGGCGAGGAGCCGCAGAAGGGCGGCGTAATTCCCGCGGAGACCGATGCCTTCATCGAGGCCTGCCGCACGACATACGGCCTCGAGATCGAAGGCCTCATGTGCATCCCTCCTGCCGAGGACCCGCCGTCCCCCCATTTCGCGCTCCTCAACGCCATCGCCGGGCGGAACGGCCTGACCGCTCTCTCCATGGGCATGAGTGCCGATTTCGACGCGGCGATCCAGCTCGGCGCGACGCATGTGCGCGTGGGAAGTGCCATCTTCGGGACCCGCTCCAAGCCCACCGCGTGAGAAGTCGCTTTTCGTGACACAGACAACAGCCGATCATCGCCTCCTTCCGGGGGAAGACCGTCTCCCGCCCCTCGACGATGTGCTCGCCGGCGACTCGGTCGAGCTCATCAGGTGTCTGCCCCCGGAGAGCGTGCACCTGATCCTGAGCGACATTCCCTACGGCATCGGGGCCGAGGATTGGGATGTTCTGCATACCAACACCAACTCCGCCTATCTCGGCTCAAGCCCCGCTCAGGTGAAGGCCGGAGCGGTGTTCAGGAAACGCGGCAACCC
>DASRWK010000174.1:0-4271 GCA_035776715.1 Microvirga sp. | reverse complement strand
ACGGCCTTTGTGGCGGAATACGGCAAGGGCGGTCCCGTCGTCGGGATCCTGGGCGAGTTCGATGCGCTTCCCGATCTCGCTCAAGTCTCGGGCGTGACGGAGCACAAGCCGACCGCGAAAGGCGCGCCCGGCCACGGCTGCGGGCACAATCTCTTAGGCTCCGCTTCGGCCCTCGCCGCCGTGGCGCTGAAAGACGCGCTCGAGGCGGAAGGGATCGCCGGCACCGTGCGCTATTACGGCTGTCCTGCGGAGGAGAGCGGCTCGGGCAAGACCTTCATGGCGCGAGCCGGGCTGTTCGACGATCTCGACGCCGCCTTCTGCTGGCATCCGAGCGTAGTCAACGAGGTGCAGACCACCTCCTCGCTCGCCTGCATCCAGGCCTACTTCCGCTTCACGGGCCGCGCCTCCCACGCGGCGGCCTCTCCCCATGTGGGCCGCAGCGCCCTCGACGCGGTGGAGCTGATGAACGTGGGCGTGAACTACATGCGCGAGCACATGCCCTCCGACGCGCGGGTGCATTACGCCATCACCAACACGGGCGGCGATGCGCCGAACGTGGTCCAGGCCTATGCGGAATCGCTCTATCTCGTGCGCTCGCCGCATCTGCCCGACGCGGAGCGCCTGTTCGAGCGCGTGAGGAAGATCGCCGAAGGGGCGGCCCTGATGACGGAAACGTCGTTTACGGTGCAGATCACCGACGCGACGTCGAACGTCCTGCCCAACAAGGTGCTGCAGGAGGTCATGTACGAGAACATGAAGCGTCTCGGCGGCCCAGGCTTCGACGAGGCGGATCATGCCTTCGCCGAGCGGCTTCAGAGGACCGCGCTGACGAAGGAGCAGATTCTGGCAAGCGTCGCGCCGCACGACCGCTCGCTGGCGAACCAGGTGCTGCACGATGGGCTGCTCCCCATGCCTACGCGGGAGGAGGTCTCCATGGGCACCACCGATGTGGGCGACGTGAGCTGGATCGTGCCGACGGTGCAATGCCACACGGCATGCTTCGCCATCGGAACTCCGTTCCACACCTGGCAGCTCGTCACGCAAGGAAACCTGCCTGCCGCCCACAAGGGCATGGTGCTCGCCGCAAAAGCCATGGCCACCACGGCGGCCGATTGCCTGCGCAATCCGGATATCGTCGCCCGCGCCAAGGCGGAGCTGAAGGAGCGCACCGGCGGCCGTTCCTATGTCTGCCCCATCCCGCCGGAGGTGACCCCCGACGATCTGCGCGCGAAGGCCGCGTAAACCCATCCTCCTCGTCATCACCGGCCCTGTGCCGGTGATCCCGACGGCTTGCGGCGCGGCACTCGTGAGAATCGAGATGGCCGGGACAGGCCCGGCCATGACGAGGGGGCCGGACCTGCGACCCGTCGACCTTGCGTCCAGGCAAAGCCCCCTTGGCGCCTGACCGGGTCGCGGAGCGCCGGTCCCGGCCCTATCTTCCGGTCGACATCCCTGGAGCATTCCCATGAAGCTGACCGGCATCCATCATCTCACCGCCGTCACCGCCGACGCGTCCGGCAACCACGCCTTCTACACGCAGGCCCTCGGCATGCGGCTCGTGAAGAAGACCGTGAACCAGGACGACGTGAGCGCCTACCATCTGTTCTATGCGGATGGCAGGGCCACGCCCGGCACGGACATCACCTTCTTCGACTGGCCGGTGGCGCGCGAGCGGCGGGGCACCCACAGCATCACCCGCACGGGCCTTCGCGTGAACGGCGAGAAGGCGCTGCAATGGTGGAAGGACCGCCTGACCTCTCTGGCGGTCACGCATCAGCCGATCACCGAGCGCGACGGGCGGCTCGTCCTGGATTTCGAGGATTTCGAAGGGCAGCGCCTGAGCCTCGTCGATGACGGCGGGCAGGGAGAGGCGCACCCCTGGGAGCGCAGCCCCGTGCCGGCGGAGTACCAGATCCGCGGCTTGGGACCCATCACCATCAGCGTGCCCCGGTTCGAGCGCACCGCCCGGGTGCTGTCGGACGCCATGGATATGCGGGCAGCCCGCGAGTACCGCGTCGGCGATACGCCCGTCCACGTGTTCGAAATGGGTGAGGGCGGGCCGGCCGCGGAACTGCATGTGGCCGTGGAGCCGAGCCTGGGCATGGCTCAGCCCGGCGCGGGCGGCGTGCACCACGTGGCCTTCCGCACGCCCGACGAGCAGACCTATCAGGAGTGCTGGGAGCGCCTCCAGAGCCTGCGCGCGCCTTCGAGCGGCCCCGTCGACCGCTATTACTTCCGGAGCCTCTATTTCCGCGAACCCAACGGCATCCTCTTCGAGATCGCGACCGACGGTCCGGGCTTCGCCACGGACGAGCCCATGGACAAGCTCGGCGAGAGCCTTGCCCTGCCGCCTTTCCTGGAGCCGCGACGGGCTGAGATCGAGGCAGGTCTGAAGCCGTTGAAGGCGTAGCCCCTCGAGATTGTCGCCCCGAAACCGGGCCGTCTCATCGAACGAGACGGTCCGACAGGGAGTTGTTAAGCGACGAGAGTTTAGATCGGGCTACAACCACACGGGGAGGTACATAAGGCTTTACCATATAATAACATATCGAAAGCTTTATCTGCCCCATTTCCCAAAAAATAAAATTTACCGGACACTCTATATAAGTGTAACTACTGACCGATACTGTGGGCAGGCGATGTCTATCTTCAAAACAAAATTCATTCTTCTCAGTGCACTCCTCGCGCTTTCGACGTGGGCTGGAATAACAGTTGCGGAAGCGAGGACGCTTCCGACACCCAAAGGCAAGCTGGTCCTCACCGTCTCGGGCAACATCTCGGTGACCAACAAGGGCGATACGGCCGAGTTCGACCGCGCCATGTTGGAAGACATAGGCATGGAATCCTTCACGACCTCGACCCCCTGGTATTCGGGTCCGACGAAATTCGAGGGGGTTCCGATGGCCAAGCTTCTGGATCGGCTTGGGGCATCGGGCGAGCATCTGATGGTCGTGGCGCTGAACGATTACAGCAGCGACATCCCGCTTGCGGACGTCCGAAAGTACAAGGTCCTGCTCGCGCTCAAAGTGAACGACGAGTACATCTCCGTGCGCGACAAGGGCCCTCTCTTCATCATTTATCCTTTCGACTCGGATCCCGACCTGCAGCACCAGACTTATTACGGCCGGTCGGTCTGGCAGGTGTCCAAGATCGTCGTGAAGTAAAACAACATCGAGCGCCTCGGAGAATATCGCTTGTCGCTGCGCACGCTCAAATTGGTGCTTGCCGTCGTCATCGTCGGCTTCATCGTGTCCGCAGCCTACATCTCGGTCCTCATCGTCGAGCGTCAGAATGTTCTCAAACACGTTGCGCGCTACAATACCCCCTGGCACGCTGCACAGGCCGTGCACGAGTTCACGCGCCTCGAGCAGCGCCTGAGCGCATTCGCAGCTCAGGATCCGACGGTCGACAAGGACGAGGTCGGTCTGCGCTACGACATCATCGTGAGTCGGACGAACCTTCTGTTCGCGGGCGATTTCCGTGAGTTTCTCTATTCGGCTCCCGAATGGCTGGGCGTAGCCCAGGACCTCGACAAGGCGCTGAAGGCTATCCAGCCATACATCGACCGCCTGGAGCAGCCCGGTTCCGCCATGGCGGCGCTCAAGGTGCTGGAGCCGCTGGAGATCAAGCTCGCAGGGCTCGCGGCCGCCGCCAATCATTACGGCGGGCAGCGTGCCGAGCAGGATCAGCACGAGCTGATCCGGCTGCACTGGATGTTCTCGAGCCTGGCGGCAGGTCTGATCGTGTTCGGCTTGTTCCTGCTGGCGCTGTTGGGATGGCACAACAGACTTCTGGAGCGGGCACATGGCGAGCTGCGGCTTTATGCGGACAATTTCGAGAACATTTCCGCAAAGCTGGAGAGGACCAACAAGGCCCTCAGCGGCGCCTATGACGAGCTTCGGCTCCGCAACGAGGCGCTGCAGATGCAGGAGCACGAGGTCCGGACGCAGAACGAACGCTTCGATGCCGCGCTCAACAACATGTCCCATGGCCTGTGCATGGTGGACGATTCCGAGCGCATCATCGTCTTCAACGCCCGATTTGCGGAACTCTTCGGCATCGACAGGACCGTTCAATCCGGCGTGACGATCAGCCACCTGATCGACCAGGCGGCGATGCAGAACTGCAGGGGGGTGGAACCTCTGCGGGAGATCCTGGCGGAGCAGCAGGAACTCATACTGAAACGGCAGCAATTCGCCTTCATCCACGAGGAGCCCGACGGGCAGACCTTTGCCATCTCGCATCAGCCCATGTCGAATGGCGGCTGGGTG
>DASRWK010000173.1:0-4790 GCA_035776715.1 Microvirga sp. | reverse complement strand
CCTCGATGTACCTGCTGATGGCCATCGTGCTGCTTCTGCGTCCGCGCGGGTTGCTCGGCGAACGCATCCAGAGATTCGAGTAGATCGATGCGCACGAATTACTGGCCTCTCCTCATCGCGGCGGCAGCCCTCATTCTGCTGCCCTTCATTCTCGATCCCATCGGACTGCCGCTTCGGTCATCGATCGACGTGGTGGTGTTCGCTATCGCCTGCCTCGGCCTCAACGTTCTGGTTGGATACACGGGTCTCGTCTCGTTCGGGCACGGCGTCTGGTTCGGGCTCGGGGCTTACGCGGCGGCCTTGAGTCAGCTTCACTGGTTCCCGAACGGCATCGTTCTTCCGGCTCTCTTCACCATCACGTTTATTATCGGAGCGTCTTCGCTCCTGGGGGCGCTCATCCTGCGGCGTCGCGGCGTCTACTTCTCCCTGCTGACGCTGGCATTGGCGGCCATGCTCTTCGCCATCGCCTACCGCTGGACAGCACTGACAGGTGGAGAGAGCGGGCTTGGCGGCGTCGTCCGCACCCGTGCGATCGGCCTCGATCTGGGCTCGGACTGGACCTATTACTGGTTCGTGGCGGTGGTGGCGTTTGCCGTCTGCTTTGCGCTGCTGCGCTTCCACAACTCTCCCGCCGGAAGCGTGCTGGTGGCGATCCGGGAGAACGAGCAACGTGCCCGCTTTCTGGGCTATCCGACCAATCGCTACAAGCTGCTCGGGTTCGTGGTGTCCGCCACGGTGGTGGGGATCGCGGGCATCCTCTCGGTTTTCAACCACCGCTTCGCCTCAGCCGAGCCCCTCTCCGTCGCCTTCTCCGGTGAGCTGATCGCAATGGTGGTGATCGGCGGAATGCGGAGCTTTCTCGGGCCGGCCTTAGGGGCTCTCTTCTACATCCTGTTCCGCGAATTCCTGTCCATCTGGACGCCGCACTGGCTGCTCTATTTCGGCATTCTCTTCGTCGGGTTCATCGTCCTCTCGCCGACCGGGCTGGTCGGGATCGCACAGCTGATCGCGGCTCCATTCCGGGCCAAGGTCACGGAGGAGGCCGCGATGGCGGGCCGCACCTTGACCGATGAGCCCCTGCCCTCGTTTCTCAAACCTGCCGACCATGTGGACGGCCTTATCCTCGAGGCACGCGGCATTACGAAGAGCTTTGGCGCACTCAAGGCCGTTCAGTCGGTCAACATCGCAGTCCGCGACCGCAGCCTCCATGCCCTGATCGGGCCGAACGGCGCCGGAAAGACTACGGCCTTCAATCTGATTTCCGGATACTACACCCCCGATGAAGGCGACGTCCTCCTCCAGGGCCGCTCCATCGCCGGACTTTCCCCTGAAGCGATCACGCGGGCCGGCATCGGACGCTCGTTCCAGATCACGAACCTTTTTCCGACTCTAACCGTCGAAGAGAATGTCCGCCTCGCCGTTCAGGCACGCCACCCGCAGCGCTTCAATCCCTGGACGGTCGCGCGGTCGATCAAGCAGGTCGAAGCCGAGACCTCGGCGGTCATCCGCTATCTTGGTGTCGCCGGCATCGAAAAGGCCGAGGCGGGCGCCCTCTCGTATGGCGGGCAGCGTCTCCTGGACATGGGTCTGGCGCTTGCCACGAAACCGAGGGTGTTGCTGCTAGACGAGCCGCTCGCCGGTCTTGCCGCGGCTGAGCGTCAGCGCATCGGCGATATCATCAAGCGCATCTCCGCGGACGTTCCGATGCTGCTCGTCGAGCACGATATCGACCGTGTGTTCCAGATCGCGGATTCCGTTACGGTGATGAATGCGGGCCAGGTTCTGGTCGACGGGACGGTGGAGGATGCCCGCTCCAGCCCCGATGTGCAGGAGATCTATATCGGCTCCGGCACGGTCACCGTTGCCGCGAGACCTCGGCAGAGCGCCGCCGAGGCGACCACTGTACTCGCGGCAGAGAAGGTCAACACGTTCTACGGCAAAAGCCATGTCCTGGCGGACGTGTCCTTCGACGTGCGTCAACATGAGATCGTCGCGCTTCTGGGCCGCAACGGCGCCGGCAAGTCGACACTGCTCAAGACCCTGATCGGCATTGCGCCGCCCGGTTCGGGCTCGATCAGGCTCGACGGTCAGGAGATCGCCGGTCGGCTCCCGGCTGAGATCGCTCGGCTGGGGATCGGCTACGTGCCGCAGGGACGCGGGCTTTTCGCCGGAATGACCGTTGCCCAGAACCTTGAGCTCGGGCGGCTCAAGCGCGAGACCGGCCATGGCGTCCGGTGGGATCTGGACAGGATCTTCGAGTACTTCCCACGGATCAGTGAAAGGCTCGACACCCCGGCGGATTTCCTCTCCGGCGGCGAGCAGCAGATGGTAGCGATCGCGCGCGCCCTCTCGGGGAACGTGAAGGTGCTGCTCCTGGATGAGCCCTTCGAAGGCCTTGCTCCGACCATCATCGAGCAACTCTTCGAGAGCTTCGACAAGCTCCGGCACGAGGTCTCGATTATCATCGTCGACCATCATCTCGATCTGGCGCTTGCCCTGTCCGACCGGACCATCGCGCTCGAACGCGGACGGGTGATCCATACCGGTCCATCGAAGGACCTGCGGGACGATCTTGCGCTCCGCCGCAAGGTCCTGTGGCTGTGAGCCTTGAGGGAGATTACGGAATGCCGATTGCTGCGATCATTGGTGCGGGGCTGATTGGCCGGTCCTGGGCGATCGTCTTCGCCCGGGCGGGCTGGGATGTGCGCATCACCGACCCAAGCCCCGAGATGCTCGAGAAGGCGCCCAGTCTCATCCGCGAAGGGCTTGAGGAACTTGAAAGGCATGGCCTCGTCACCAACTCCGAAGATGCATCCAGGCGCGCCGTCGTCGTGCCCTCGCTGGCCGAGGCCGTGAGCGGAGCCGACCTCGTTCAGGAAAACGGACCCGAGATCATCGAGACCAAACGGATCATCTTTGCGGAACTCGACCGGCTCGCACCACCTGACTGCATTCTTGCCTCGTCGACCTCCGCGATTGTCGCGTCCCACTTCACCGAAAATTTGTCGGGCCGCGCTCGCTGCCTCGTTGCGCATCCCGTCAATCCTCCTCACCTCGTGCCGGTCGTCGAACTCTGCGGAGCACCCTGGACCGCGCCCGAGACGATCGCCCGTGCGCGAGCGATCTATGACAGCGTCGGACAGGTGCCCATTGTCGTGAACCGCGAGGTCGAGGGGTTCGTTCTGAACCGGCTCCAGGGCGCGCTCCTGGCAGAGGCGTTTCGGCTCGTCGGCGAGGGCGTGGTGAGTCCGCAGGATCTCGACAGGACCCTCAAGGACGGTCTTGGCCTGCGCTGGTCCTTCCTTGGCCCCTTCGAGACCATCGAGCTCAATGCTCCCGGCGGCATCGCGGATTACTGTGATCGCTATACCGGTTTCTACCGCCGTCTCTCCGAGAACCCCGCCAAGCCCGAAGTCTGGGACAGGGCGAATGTGAGCCGCATCCTGGAGGCCTGGGGCGAAGCGCCTGGATCCGACGCGCTCGCACGGCGCTCTGTTTGGCGGGACAAACGCTTGGCTGCGTTGAAGGCCCACAAGCAATCGCAACCAGATCAGTGATCTCCCGAGAGGATCCAAGACCATGGCCCGGAAAGTCATCATCACATGCGCCGTGACCGGCGCGATCCATACGCCCTCCATGTCCCCGCATCTGCCGATTACGCCCGAGGAGATCGCGGAGGCCGCCATCAGCGCGGCGGAAGCCGGGGCCGCCATCGTGCATCTGCACGCGCGCGACCCGAAGAACGGCAAACCTGATCAGTCGCCGGAAGCCTTCGCGCCTTTCCTGCAGGTGGTGAAGCAGCGGAGCAATTGCGTCATCAACATCACGACAGGCGGTGCGCCGACCATGCTAGTGGAGGAGCGGGTGCGCCCCGCCGCGCACTACAAGCCGGAAGTCGCCTCCCTCAACATGGGCTCGATGAATTTCGGGCTCTACCCAATGCTCAACCGGTTCAAGGAGTTCAAATACGATTGGGAGGAACCGTACCTCGAAGGATCGCGCGACAGGATCTTCCGCAATACGTTCTCCGATATCGAATACATCCTGACGACCTGCGCCGAGAACGGCACCCGCTTCGAGATCGAGTGCTACGACATCGGTCACCTCTACACTCTCGCCCACTTCGTGGACCGGGGTCTTATCAAACCGCCCCTTTTCGTCCAAAGCGTCTTCGGTCTCCTGGGCGGCATTGGCCCCCATCCCGAGGACGTGGCCCACATGAAGCGCACTGCCGACAGGCTGTTCGGAGGTGACTATCAATGGTCGGTCCTAGGCGCCGGCAAGAACCAGCTCGCCATCGCAGCGCAGGCGGCCGCCATGGGAGGCAACGTCCGTGTCGGGCTCGAGGATTCGCTCTGGATCGGACCGGGAAAGCTCGCGCAATCGAATGCGCAGCAGGTGAAAATGGCGCGCCAGATTATCGAGGGACTGGGCCTGGAAATCGCCACTCCCGATGACGCCCGCGACATGCTGTCGTTGAAGGGAGGCGATCGTGTCAATTTCTAGCGCAAATACCGTCCTGGACAGCACCGGCATCGTGGTGAATGGCATGGTGGCGAACCGCGTTATCCCGTAGGCATTGGGACACTCCGAGGCTCGTCGGACACGCCCCCACACGACGATATCCGGAAGCATGCCGCCTGGGAGCGTGGCGATTCTATGAGCACCAACCCACTTGAAACAGGAAAAGTCTGGAATGGAGCAGCTGCTCTCCCCTGAAATCCTCGTCGCTCTCGAGAGGGTCGATACGCCGACGATCTGCAACGCAATAGAGCTCGTCCTCGGCCGCC
>DASRWK010000172.1:0-6168 GCA_035776715.1 Microvirga sp. | reverse complement strand
TTGGGATGAGCATCCAGGAGAGGCGCGATCACCGCTTCGTTGCCGAAGATGAGGAACCGGATATCGGGATGCCGCTCGAAGGCCAGGGCCGCACCAGGGATGACGATCGACGGGCCATGGTCCCCCCCCATCGCATCGAGCGAAATACGCACTGGCTTCGACATAACCGCTTGTTCTTTCTTTCGGCTTGGACAGGAGGCGGAAAATACCGGTTTGCGGTGGCATCGCAACCGAAATTCCGTAGCTTTGCGACCCTGCGCAGGAGCCCGAACAGCTCCCGCAGGCGCTTACTCCGAAAGCCTTATTTGTCCGTCTTGAGCTTGCCAAGGGCAGCGAATGGCGAATCCTTGTCGTCCCCAGGATCGCGGTAGCTGAAATCCACGCCAGGCTTGCGCGGGTAGGGATCGAGCCCCAGGGCCAGGAACTCGGCCGTGAGCGCTCCGAGATCGATCTGGCCGTTGACGATCTCATCCGGCGGTTCGTACTCGTTGATGTCCGTCGGCGGCTCGGCCGGCATCCCGGAGGGTTCGGCGAAATCCACCTCGACCTCTTCCTCGATGTCGGAATCGAACGAATCGAGGGTCACGACGCAGACCTGTGTGATGGAGGCCTTCACCAGGCCCGCCACATGGATGCCCTTCGCGGTCGTGGTGATCTTGAAGTCGCCCGAGAGGGCCCGGATACCGGGAAGCCCGAAATCCTTCGCCAGAGCATCGCGTTCTTCGGCACTCGCCACCACGTGGGCCTCCTGCCCGCGCGGCGGAATGTTCATGACGTCCACGAGGCGCGACAGGGGACCTACGGTTTCAGGGGTCATCGGCTTCCCTCCTTGGTGAAGGCCTCGGGCGCCGGGAAAGCGGGCCCGGATTCGAGTAACATGTCCAGCGTGACGCCTTTAAGGCTCCTGTCCGCTGCCAGGGCATAACGCGCGAGCATAGTGGCGGGTGCATCGCTCCCCAGCGCATTCCGGCCCAGGGCCTCCGCGAGCTCGGTCTCGTCGGCGGACGCGAAGGCCGGGTCATAGGCCTGGGCCCGCCCGTAGAATGCCGCGGCGACCTTCTTCATCCGCTTGGGCACGACCGTGTCGCCGACCCCCATTTCCCGCAGAGAGGCGTCCATGTCGCGGAAGAACGCGTCCGTCAGGTCCTTGGCGACCTCGTCGGCGGGAGGCGGCAGCTCCCGCAACGCCCTCAAGGAGAGGATCATGTGCAGAGACAGGGATTCGAAGCGTCCCTCGAGGCTGTCCGGGATGCCGAGTGCCGCGTAGAGCCCCGGCCTGCGCGAGGCATTGGCGATTCTCGCATAGAGAGCCGCGATAGCCACACGCCGGGGATTCCTGCGGAAGAGACTGAATATCACAGCCTTTGCCCTTCCAAGCTTGTCAAAATCGAAACCTCGGGTTACGCCATCCCGATCCACAGGCGCAAGCTCATCCGCGCCGCATTCCTGGAAGAACCGTACGATGCGTCGATATCATACCCTTTTGGTACGCTTGGCTACTGCGACTTTCCTGGCCACCTCCGTTGCCGCCTGCACCATGGGCGAGGAATTTGCCCGTGGGTACCAGCTGGACGAGAACGCCGTAAACCAGGTGAAGAAGGGCATGAGCGCCGAGCAGGTGCTCCAGATCCTCGGCACCCCGTCGACCGTCTCCACGGTCGGCAACAGGAACTGGTATTACATCAGCCAGAGGTCCCGCCGCACGTTCCAGTTCCTGGGCGAGCAGGTGGTGGATCAGCGGGTCACCGCCGTCTATTTCGACAGGAACCTGCGCGTCGAACGCATCGGGCTCTATGGCATCCAGGATGGAAAGGTGTTCGACTTCATCACCCGCACCACCCCGAGCGGCGGCGAGGAGACGAGCTTCCTCGGACAGCTCCTCAAGGGCACGAACAACCTCAACCCGTTCGGCAGTTAAGCCAAGTTTCAGCTTCCCTAGGGAAAAGGCCGGGCTCTCGTCCCGGCCTTTTCTTTTGTACGAGCCAACGAGAAACCCGCGGCCTGAGCCGCGGGTCCGAAGGCTCTTTCGGTTTCGGTTATGAATGGGCCAGGACCGCCAGCAGCATCAATGCGATGATGTTGGTGATCTTGATTGCCGGGTTCACGGCAGGGCCCGCCGTGTCCTTGTAGGGATCGCCGACGGTATCGCCCGTCACGGAGGCCTTGTGCGCCTCGGACCCCTTATGATGCGTCGTGCCGGAGGCGTCGGTGAAGCCATCCTCGAAGGATTTCTTCGCGTTGTCCCAGGCGCCGCCGCCGGAGGTCATCGAGATCGCCACGAAGAGACCCGTCACGATGACGCCGAGCAGCATCGCCCCCACGGCCGAGAAGGCTTGAGACTTACCGGCCACCCAGTAAATCACGAAAAAGGTCAAGATCGGCGCCAGCACCGGCAGAAGGGACGGCACGATCATTTCCTTGATCGCCGCGCGGGTGAGCATGTCCACCGCGCGGCCGTAATCGGGCCGGTCCGTGCCCGCCATGATGCCCGGCTTCTCGCGGAACTGGCGGCGTACCTCCTCCACCACGGAGCCCGCGGCGCGGCCCACTGCCGTCATGGCGATGCCACCGAACAGGAACGGGATGAGACCGCCGAACAGCAGGCCCACCACCACATAGGGGTTGGTGAGCGAGAAGTCGGGAGCCACACCCTGGAAGTAGGGGTACTGCGCCGCGTTCTGCGTGAAGTAGGCGAGGTCCGACGTATAGGCTGCGAAGAGCACGAGAGCGCCCAGGCCCGCGGAGCCGATCGCATAACCCTTCGTCACTGCCTTGGTGGTGTTGCCCACGGCGTCGAGCGCGTCCGTAGACTTGCGCACCTCTTTCGGGAGGCCCGCCATTTCGGCGATGCCGCCCGCATTGTCCGTCACCGGACCGAAGGCATCGAGCGCCACGATCATGCCCGCGAGCGCCAGCATGGCCGTCACCGCGATCGCGATGCCGAAGAGGCCTGCGAGGGTGAACGCCAGGATGATGCCCGCGATGATCACGATGGTCGGCAGCGCGGTCGATTCCAGCGATACCGCGAGGCCCTGGATGACGTTCGTGCCATGCCCCGTCACGGAGGACTGGGCGATGGAGCGCACGGGACGGAAACCGACGCCGGTATAGTATTCGGTGATTACCACGATAAGAGCCGTCACCGCAAAGCCGATGACCGCGCACCAGAACAGGCTCTGTCCCGTGTAGTCGGTGCCCTCGACGGGGCCGAAGCCGATCATCTGCCAGGTCACCAGACCGATCGCGACGACGGAGAGAATGCCCGTCGCGATGAGACCCTTGTAGAGCGCGCCCATGATGGACTCGTTCTGGCCGAGCTTCACGAAGAACGTGCCGATGATCGAGGTAACGATGCAGGCCGCGCCGATGGCGAGAGGGTACATGAGCATCGTATCGAGGGTGCCCTGCCCGGCGAAGAAGATGGCCGCGAGCACCATTGTGGCGACCACGGTCACCGCATAGGTCTCGAACAGGTCGGCTGCCATGCCGGCGCAATCGCCGACATTGTCGCCGACATTGTCGGCGATGGTGGCGGGGTTGCGCGGATCGTCTTCGGGGATGCCGGCCTCCACCTTGCCCACGAGGTCCCCGCCGACGTCGGCTCCCTTCGTGAAGATGCCCCCGCCCAGGCGGGCGAAGATCGAGATCAGCGAGGCGCCGAAGCCGAGGGCCACGAGGCTGTCGATGACAACGCGGTCCGCCGGGTTCAGCCCGCCGATGCGGGTTAGATAGCCGTAGTAGAGCGCGACGCCCAGGAGCGCGAGGCCTGCCACCAGCATGCCCGTGACGGCGCCAGACTTGAAGGCGACGTCGAGACCGCCGCCGAGAGACTGCGTGGCGGCCTGCGCGGTGCGGACATTGGCTCGAACGGAGACGTTCATGCCGATGAAGCCCGCAGCTCCGGACAGGATCGCGCCGATGGCGAAGCCGATGGCGACCCGGATTCCGAGGAGGTAGGCGATGATGGCGAACAGCACCACGCCCACGATCGAGATCGTCGTATATTGCCTGCGGAGATAGGCTTTTGCGCCCTCGGCGATCGCGCCTGCGATTTCCTGCATGCGCTGAGAACCGGCGTCGCGCTTCATCACGTCGCTGATGGCCCATAAGCCATACGCAATCGAGAGAAGCCCGCCCAGAATAATAAGGGTGAGTGCCATCATGCCATCCTTGTTATGGGAAAGCAGAAAGCCGCTCTTCAAGGCCTGAACTTTGGCCTTGAACGGCCTCCACCCCCAGCGAACTTCATATTTGGTGGCAAAAAACTAGGCCGTTCGCAACGATACTTCGCGCCCAACCCACAGGAAGCCCCTTTAGACTTTAGCGGGTATCGTCGCCCCTGCCCTCTGCTGCCAAGCTAGAAGAACTAGAGCGACGGCGACTGGCGGAAAGACCATCCAGTTCACAGTCTCCCAGCCGCCCGCATTCAGGAGCTTTCCGGCGGAGAACGAGGCGACGGCGACCGAGCCGAAGACCAGGAAGTCGTTGGCGGCCTGAACCTTCGTGCGTTCCTCCGGCCGGTAGCAATCTGTCACCATGGCGGTCGCGCCGATGAAGCCGAAGTTCCAGCCGATCCCCAGGAGGATAAGCGTGGCCCAGAAATGGGCGATGTCGATCCCGGACAGGCCGATGAGGGCGGAAGCTGCGATCAGGCACAATCCGGCAGCCGTCACAGCCTCCTTGCCGAAACGGGTGATGAGACGCCCCGTGAAGAAGCTGGGACCGAACATGGCGAGGATATGCCAGCGGATCCCTGCCGCGGCATCCCCTACGGTGTGCCCGCAGCCCACCATGGCGACGGGCGCGGCGGTCATGACGAAGCTCATGAGGGCATAGGAGACGAGGCCCGTCACCACCGCGACGACGAACCGCGGCTGCCTCACGATCTCTCCCAAGGGCCTGCCGCCTGCCTTCGGTGCCGCAGCGACGGGGACGGGCTTGAGGAACGAGACCACCGCCATGGACAAAAGGGCGAGCGCCGCCTGCCCCAGGAAGGCTCCCGAGAACGGAGCGGCCGGTACGGCATCCTGCAGCCATATGACCGTCTGAGGGCCGATGAAACCGGCCGCGATGCCGCCGATCATGACCCAGGAGATGGCTCGCGGCCTGAAAGCCTCGGAGGCGGCATCGGTCGCGGCGAAGCGATAGCTCTGGTTGAACGAACCGTACATGCCGATGATCAGCGTGCCCAGGCAAAACAGCACGAAGCTGTAGGAGGCGATGCCGAAGGCCGCGAGGCAGCCGCCGACGAGGCCGATGCCCGCGCCGACGATATAGCCGATGCGCCGCCCCGCCCGCCGCATGAGCATGGCGGCGGGAATGGTGCCGAGGGCAAGGCCGAGATTGAGCAGGCTCACGGGAAGCGTGGCGAGCTCCTTGTTGGCCGCGAGGTTCTGCCCCACGAGGCCGCCGAGGGACACCACGATGGCAGGGCTTGAGCCGCCGAGTGCCGCCGCCACGGCGAGAACCACGGCATTGCGCTTGGCAAGGGCGTCAGAAGTGGGAGAAGGAACCTGCATCGTAGCGTCTTTCAGTACCGTCGATCCGAAAGACCGGGAGTTCATGCCCCGCAACGACTCGGCCTATGGCGGACACCATTATGCCCACGCTATCGGCCTCTTTCATGAAGCTGTCCAGATTCTTATCCGGCACCGTGCAGAGAATCTCATAGTCGTCTCCGCCGGTCACGGCGAGGTCGAACAGGTTGGGATTGACTGCGACGGCCTTGCGCAAGGCGGCCGAGAACGGCACCTCCGCCCCCTCGATGAAGGCAGAGACCCCGCTCACCCGCATCATCTTGTTAAGATCGCCAGCGAGCCCGTCCGACACGTCCATGGCGGCATGGGCATGCTCCCTGACGGCGCGTGCGAGCCTGTGACGCGGCTGCGGGTGGAGGTAGCGGTCCGCCAGATGCGCCTTCTCGTCGGCCGACAGGCCCTCGGCCCACGACGGTGCCTTCCGGAGCCTCAGGCCCAAAGCGGCGTCTCCGATGGTGCCGGTTACACAGATGACATCTCCCGCCCGGGCTGTCGTGCGGCGGACCATTCTTCCGGACGGAACCTCGCCGACTGCCGTCACCGAGAGGGTGAGAGCGCCCCTCGCCTTCACCGTGTCGCCGCCGAGGAGCGGACATGAGAATGCGCGAGAGGCCTCTCCGAGACCCGTGGT
>DASRWK010000171.1:0-3958 GCA_035776715.1 Microvirga sp. | reverse complement strand
GTCGGCCTCGCGCAGCCGCGGCCGAGTCTTGTAGTCCGGGTCGGACAGCTGCGGCACGACGATGTCGGGCTTGATGCCGCCCGCCTGCACCGAACGGCCCGACGGCGTGTAGTAGCGCGCCGTGGTCAGGCGCACTGCGCCGTTGCCGCCGAGCGGAATGATGGTCTGCACAGAGCCCTTGCCGAAGGAGCGGGTGCCGAGCACCGTCGCGCGCTTGTGGTCCTGCAGGGCGCCGGCCACGATCTCCGACGCGGAGGCCGAACCGCCGTTCACGAGCACGACGAGAGGCTTGCCCTTGGCCAAGTCGCCGGCCTTCGCGCTGAAGCGCTGTGTATCCTCGGCATTGCGGCTGCGGGTCGAGACGATCTCGCCGCGGTCGAGGAAGGCATCGGAGACCATGATCGCCTGGTCGAGCAGGCCGCCCGGGTTGTTGCGCAGGTCAATGACGAAGCCCGCCAGCTTGTCGGCACCGATGTCCTGGGTGAGCTTCTCGATGCTCGAGCGCAGGCCTTCATAGGTCTGTTCGTTGAACTGGGTGACGCGCAGAACCCCGATATCGCCTTCGACGCGCGCGCGCACCGGACGAACCTTGATCGTCTCACGGGTGAGCTTCACCTCGATGGGATCCTTGGCCTCCTTGCGCTGGATCTTCAGCGTGACGGAAGAATTGACGGGGCCGCGCATCTTGTCGACGGCCTGATTCAGGTTGAGGCCCTGAACCTGCTCCCCGTCGATCTGCGTGATGATGTCATTGGCCATGATGCCGGCGCGAGAGGCCGGGGTATCGTCGATGGGCGCCACCACCTTCACGAGGCCGTCTTCCATCGTGACTTCGATGCCTAGGCCCCCGAACTCGCCACGGGTCTGCACCTGCATGTCGCGGAAGCTCTTGGCGTCCATGTAGCTCGAATGCGGATCGAGAGAGGTCAGCATGCCGTTGATGGCGGCTTCGACGAGCTTCGACTCGTCGGGTTTCTCGACATAATCCGTACGGACCTTTTCGAAGACATCCCCGAAAAGGCTCAGCTGACGGTAGGTATCGGCCGAGGCGGCAACCGCGCCGGACGTCATCAGGCTCGTCTGCGACACCATGGTCGCGCTGCCTGCGCCGATAGCCACACCGAGAATCAATAGGGAGAGTTTGCGCATTATCCGCGAACCTTTTCGCTTTGCGATTTCGCCCACCAGGGACCTGGGTCGATCGAACCGCCGTCTTTCCTGAACTCAACATAGAGGACGGGATTGTTCTTTTCTATGGCAGATCCGGTCAAACTCATGAGAGGAATGTCCCCCATGGTTGCGACTGGCTCGCCAGCGAGCACAAATTGCCCAACATCGACGTTGATCTGGTCCATGCCGGCCAGAAGAATATAATATCCCCCGCCCGCGTTGATGATCAAGAGTCGACCATAGGATCGGAAGGGTCCGGCGAAGGCGACCCAGCCGTCCGCCGGTGATACAACAGCCGCCTTCGGACGTGTCGTGATCGAAATGCCGCGCGTCGTTCCGCCGTAGCCGTCATCTGCCCCGAAGGCCTGGATGACCTCGCCGCTGACGGGCCTGGGAAGCAAGCCCTTCGTCTCGGAGAACGGGACCTTCGGAGCCAGACGGGCCGGATCCCGAAAGGCAGCCTGGGCAAAACGCTCCTTGGCCTCGCGCTCCTGGGCCTCGGCAGCCCTTCGGGCTTCCTCCGCGGCCCTCTGGGCTCCGGCGATTTCCGCCTCCATGCGGTCGATCAGCTCCTTGAGGGTGCCTGCCTCCCGGGCCAACTCCGCCGCCCTGTCCCGCTCGGCCCCGATGCTGCGCTCCACCTCGGCCATACGGCCTTGGCGGGCGGCCATCAGTGCCGTGAGGCGCTGCTGCTCGCCGTTCAAAGCGGTGAGCTCCGTATTGAGAGTGGAGCGGTCCGTGGCGATGGCCTCCTTGAGACGCACCAGCTCCGCAAGGTCGGAGGCCAGAAT
Organism: Microvirga sp.; assembly: GCA_035776715.1. GTDB lineage: Bacteria > Pseudomonadota > Alphaproteobacteria > Rhizobiales > Beijerinckiaceae > Microvirga. The sequence goes on along the minus strand of DASRWK010000171.1, from coordinate 1,997 downwards.
CTCGGCCTCGGCCCTGAGCTCGGGCAGCACCGCGCCCAGGATGATGGAAGCCCGCACGGCCTCGAGCATATCCTCCGGCCGCACCAGGACGGCGGGCGGCGGGCGGCGGCCCATGCGCTGGAGCGCCGCGAACACCTCGACGATCACTTCCCGCCGGCTCTCGAGGGAACGGCGGATGGCCGCCTCGGATGCGCTCAAGGTCTGGAGGCGCTGCTCCAGTCCCCGGATCCGGTCCTCGGTGTCCCGCACCCGGCCCGCGGTTTCGATCAGGGTCGCATTGAGCTTGGCCCGGTCGGTCCTGATCTCTTCGATTTCGGCAGCGAGCCGCCTCTGGGCCTCGGCGCTTGCATTCATCGCCTCTTCCAGGACCTTGAGGTCGTTCTGGCGCTTCTTTTTCTCCTCCTCCGTCTCCGGCGGGACCTGAGGTGCTCCGGACACAGGGGCGGGCGCCTGCTGGGCCCATACGGGCCCCAGGGCAGAGACGGCCAGGCACGCGGCAAAGCTCAGGGCCTTGCGGGAGGGGAAAGAATCGAAGCAAGCCATTCGTCAGGAATCATCGTGACCCGCGCGATGATAAGGGTGCCCGGCAATGATTGTCAGCGCCCTATAAAGCTGCTCGGCCACGAGTGCCCGGACAATCTGGTGCGGCATCGTGAGCGCGCCGAAGGAAACGACGAGCTCGGCGCGCTGACGGACCTTGGGATCGAGCCCGTCGGGCCCGCCGATGACGCAGGCCACTCCGGAGCGGCCCTCGTCGCGCCACTGCCTGATTCGCTCGGCAAAGGTCTCGCTCGAGGGGCTCCTGCCGCGCTCGTCGAAGACGATCAGCACGGAGGATCCGGCCTTCTCCAGGAGGGCAGCCGCCTCTTCCGCGCGGCGGTCGTCGTCCCGGCGCGCCCGGCTCTCCGGCAGCTCGACAATATCGAGGCCGCCCAGGCCCAAGGCCCGGCCCATGCCGTCAATCCTCTGCCTGTACCGCTCGACCAGCTCCCGTTCGGGGCCGCTCTTGAGACGGCCCACGGCCAGCAAGCTCAATCGCAACGGTTCAGGCTTTCATTCAGCTCGCACGATCCTGAGGACGATCGGCGCCCCACATCTTCTCGAGGTTGTAGAAGCCACGCACCTCGGGACGGAAAATGTGAACGAGAACGTCGCCGGCATCGATCAGCACCCAATCGCAGGCAGGCAGGCCTTCCACGCGCGGAGTGCCGAACCCCTTGTCCTTGAGATCCTTGACCAAGCGATCGGCAATCGCGCCCACGTGACGGTGGGAGCGGCCCGACGTGACGATCATGGTGTCTGCAAGCGAGGTCTTACCGGCCAGGTCGATCTCGACCGTGTTTTCGGCCTTCATGTCCTCGATGGAAGCCAGGACGACGGCCCGGATATCCTCATCCTGCGGAGCAGTCGCTCCGGAGAGAGGGGGAAGCGTGTTCGTATCCGCTTCGAGAGAGTTCAGTCGGTTCAGGTTCAAGCCCTTTCTAAGCAGCGCTCATGTGGAGCACCGGTTCTTAAGATAAGATCGGATGCCCCGATATTTCAACGTCCCCCAGAGGGAGAAGTTCGCCCCATTTGCCGCAGCATGGTGGAGGATAGATGCGAGCGCGGGCCGTGCAGGAACACCCAGGCGGGCGGCCTGAGACCCGCCAGGGCAGGTGCCCTGTCCTCGCGAATGCGGCCGTCCGAGAAGACCGCCGCGGTGCGGGAGCGCATCGCCTTCAGGGTCCAGCCGGGTCGATCGACGACTGCGATCGGCATCAGCTGAGCGATGCGCCGCCAGCCGCGCCAGCGATGAAAGCCCGCCAGATTGTCTGCTCCCATGACCCACACGAAATGCACCCCGGGGAAACGCCGCTTGAGGTAAGCCAAAGTATCGACGGTGTAGCGCGCCCCGATCTCGCCTTCGAAGGCTGTCACATCGATGCGCGGATCGTCGGCAACGTCCTTGGCCTGCGCCATGCGCATCTCGGTGGAGGCAAGCTCGCCCGTATCCTTCA
>DASRWK010000170.1:0-8398 GCA_035776715.1 Microvirga sp. | reverse complement strand
ACCTCCAAGATCGACAGCCGCACGATCCTGGGCGAGATGGGCGCCGAGCAGCTGCTGGGGCAGGGCGACATGCTCTACATGGCCGGCGGCGGACGCATCACCCGCGTGCACGGCCCCTTCTGCTCCGACGAGGAGGTGGAGCACGTGGTGGCGCATCTCAAGCGCCAGGGCCGTCCCCAGTACCTCGAGGCGGTCACCGCCGAGGAGGACGAGGGTTCCGGCGCCGACACGGCGGTGTTCGACCAGGGCGAGTTCGGGTCGCCCGGCGGAGACCTGTACGACCAGGCGGTGGCGGTGGTGCTGCGCGACAAGAAGGCGTCGACGTCCTACATCCAGCGGCGCCTGCAGATCGGCTACAACCGAGCCGCCTCCCTGATGGAGCGCATGGAGCAGGAGGGCATCGTCGGACCCGCGAACCATGCCGGAAAGCGCGAGATCCTGCTTGAAAGTCCGCACGGAGGGGACGATTAGCCCTGAGACGGGAACCTTGGCCGCGGCCCTGCGTCATTCTTGGGCGCTGTGAAATAGCCCAGCTGCGGTCATAGTGGTTCCTCAAAGGATGGTTCGGATGCGCCCTGTCTGCCTCGCCGGTCTGATGATTCTGGCGCCCGCTCTTGCGGGCTTTCTGCCGGTCGCCGCGCAGGTGCTGCCCATGGAGATGATCCTGCCGCCCGAGCGCCCCTTCGCCCAGGGATTCACGGCGTCGGCCACGTCGCTTCCGACCTCGTTCTTCCATCAGGCACCCGCGGCCGATGCGGCCGCGCAGCCGGCCCGGCCCGTCGCCAGGCCGGTGAATGCCGAGCAGGTGCTGGCGGCCACGGCTCCCCTGCCCCCGGCCCGCCCGGTCCTCGCCGAGGCGTCGCCGCCGGAAGCGGAGCCGGTCGACATCGCGCCCCGGCCCATCGTCACCGCCTCGATGGGGCCGGTCGGCCAGGGCCAGCCCCTGCCGAACAGCGCCATCGTGGAGCGGGCCAACGCATATTTCACCAATCTCGGCACCCTGGTCGCCGCTTTCACGCAGGTCGGCGGCGACGGGCGGCGGATGGGCGGCACGCTCTATCTCCAGCGTCCGGGCAAGGTGCGTTTCGAATACGATCCTCCGGCGACCCTCGAGGTGATCGCCGACGGGCGCTCCGTCGCCGTGCGGGACCGCAAGCTCGCCACACAGGACCTCTATTCGATCTCGCAGACGCCTCTGAAATTCCTGCTGCGCGAGCGGGTCAATCTCGGCCAGGACATCAAGATCACCGGCATCAGCAGCGAACCCAACGCGGTGCGCATCAACCTGGAGGACACGACCACCCTGGGCGGCACATCCCGGATCACCCTGTTCTTCGATCCCGAGGTGCAGGATCTCAGCCAATGGCGGATCGTGGATGCCCAAGGATTCCAGACGGTGGTGGTGTTGAACCAGGTCCAGAAGGGCCGCCGGATCGATCAGGACCTGTTCCGGATTCAATACGAGGAGATCCGGGGCAGCCACAAATGAGCTCCCCGTCCTGGCGCCATGAAGCGGCCTCCCGCTGACTGAAGGGAATCTCCTCTTCCCTCGAGCTTCCCTTGCGCCCTTCCCTCCGGCGGAAATCTGTCGTAGCCCGGGAGGGTCTATTCGAGGGGGCTCTTTACCGTGAAACTCACCGTCTCCACCTGGAACATCAACTCCGTACGTCTGCGCATCGACCAGGTCGCCCGCTTCCTGAACGAGCGGCGCCCCGACATCCTGTGCCTGCAGGAGACCAAGTGTCCGAACGACAAGCTGCCCCTGAAGGAGCTGCAATCCTTCGGCTATCCCTTCGTCGTTCATATGGGACAGAAGGGCTACAACGGCGTGGCGATCCTCTCGCGCTATCCCTTTTCGGAAACCAGCGTGATGGAGATGTGCGACCGACAGGATGCCCGCCACATCACGGTGACCCTGAGTCCGCAGGCCAAGGCCGCCTCCGGGATCACGATCCATAATTTCTACGTGCCTGCGGGCGGCGACATTCCCGACCCGGAGCTCAACGAGAAGTTCCGTCACAAGCTCGATTTCCTTGCGGAAATGCGCGCCTGGGGCGCGAAGGCGAAGCCCACCTCCGGCCCCGCGATCCTCGTGGGCGACCTCAACGTGGCGCCGCTCGAGCACGACGTGTGGAGCCACAAGCAGCTTCTCGACGTGGTGAGTCACACGCCCGTCGAGACGGCAGCCCTGGAGGAGCTGCGCCAGGAGGCCGGCTGGATCGATGCCATGCGGCACCTGCGGCCGGAGCCGGAAAAGATCTATTCCTGGTGGAGCTACCGCTCTCCCGATTGGGCCGCCGCCGACAAGGGCCGCAGGCTCGACCACATCTGGATCTCGGATGCGCTGAAGGGCTCGTTGCGGTCCGTCGACGTGACCCGCGACACCCGGTCCTGGGAACGCCCGTCCGACCACGCTCCGGTGACGATGGAGCTGGAGCTTTAAGATCCCCGGGCCCCGGAAGCTGTCCCGGACGGGAGTTCATCCGGCAGGAAGACACGAAAGCCCCCGCAAGCCAGACACAAGCCAGGAGGCGTAGAGGCGAGGAGACTCACATAGCCATGCCTTGGGGGGCACCGAATGGTATTCAGACTGCGTTCGATCAAGAGCCGCGTCCTGCTGCTTGCGGGGGCAGGCTTCATAGGCGCCTGCACGATCCTGACCTTTGCGGGCACCCAGATCATGATGAGCTCGGGACGCAGCGAAGCCGTCGTGACGGCGCAAACGTTGCTCAACCAGTACAAGGGGCTTGTGCAGGCGGAGATCGGCCGGGCCATTTCGGCCGCGACGATCACGAGATCCACCGCGGAGGCCATCGTCTACGATTACAAGGTGGAGCGCGGCGAGCTCGCGGAGATCCTCGCGCGGGCCGTGGAGGGCCAGCCCGATCTCATCGGCATGACCATGGCTTTCGAGCCCGATGCCATGGACCGGCAGGACAAGAACTTCCTGGCGGATCCCTATTCGGACCCGAGCGGCCGATTCAGCCCCTATTTCTACTGGACGAAGGACAAGAAGGTCACGGTCGATCCGATCAACCTGACCACCCAGCCGGAGGCCATCGCGAACTGGTACACGAAGCCTCTTCGGGACAACCGCGACCAGATCGTTCCGGCCTACAATTACCAGGTGAACGGCGAGGACGTCCTGCTGTCGACCGTGAGCGTCGTCATCCGTCGCGACAATGTGCCTGTCGGCATTGTCACCGCCGACACGGACCTCGAGACGATCTCGCAGGCGATCGGCGCACTGAAGCCGTTCGGGGAAGGCACCGTGAGCCTGATCGGCGCAGGAGGCCTGTGGGTCGCCAACACGGATGCGCAGCTCCTCGGAAAGCCCGCCGAGGACAGGGTCATCGCCGAACTCGCCGCGAAGGCCAAAGATTCACCGTCCGGCTACGCGGACGCGATGATGGAGGATGCCTCGGGCAGCGAGACCTACCGCGCCGTCGTTCCGGTCGTCTTCCCGGGAATCGAGGAGCCGTGGTTCCTGGCCATCTCGGTTCCGGCCGATGCGATGATCGCCGACGTGATCGAAGCGCGAAACCTGATGCTGCTGATCGCGGCGGGCCTTCTCGCCCTGGCGCTGCTGGGTGCCTGGTGGGCGGCCCGCTCGCTCGCCACGCCGATCATGCGCATGACGGCCACCATGAAAACCCTGGCTCAGGGCGAGACGGACGTCGAGGTCACCGACACCGACCGTATCGACGAGATCGGCGCGATGGCCGGCGCGGTGCAGGTCTTCAAGGACGCCCTGATCGCGAAACGTCAGGCGGACGAGGCTGCCGCCGTCGAGGCGGAAGCGAAGATGCGCCGCGCGCAGGCGCTCGACCAGCTCACGAGGCAGTTCGAGGCCAACGTATCCGTGCTCACCAGCGGTCTCTCCGCTGCGGCCACCCAGATGGAAGCGACTGCCCAGTCGATGACGTCGGTGGCCGACCAGACCACGAACCAGTCGGTGAGCGTCGCCTCCGCCGCCGAGCAGACTTCGGCGAACGTGCAGACGGTGGCCGCCGCCACGGAGGAGCTGTCGATCTCCATCCGTGAGATCGCGGAACAGGTCGGCCAGTCCTCGCGCATCGCCGAGCAGGCGGTGATGGACGCGCAGCGCACCAACGAGACCGTGCAGACGCTCGCCACGTCCGCAGAGCGCATCGGCGACGTGGTGCAGCTGATCAACAACATCGCCTCGCAGACAAACCTGCTGGCCCTCAACGCCACGATCGAAGCGGCGCGCGCGGGCGAAGCCGGCAAGGGCTTCGCCGTGGTGGCGTCCGAAGTGAAGCACCTCGCCACCCAGACATCGAAGGCCACGGAGGAGATCTCGGCCCAGATCGGCTCGGTGCAGCAGGCGACCGCCGAGGCCGTGCAGGCAATCCAGGCCATCGCCCGCACGATCGGTGAAATGTCGCAGATCTCGGTCTCGATCGCAGCCGCCATGGAAGAGCAAGGAGCGGCTACGGCCGAAATCTCCCGCAACGTGCAGGAGGCCGCACGCGGCACGGAAGCCGTGACCGGCAACATCAACGAGGTGCGTCAGGGCGCGGGCGAAACCGGCCTGGCGGCGTCGCAGGTGCTGAGCTCGGCACAGGAGCTGGCGCGTCACTCGGAGACGCTCAGCCGCGAGGTCGGCTCGTTCCTCTCAGGGGTGAAGGCGGCGTGAGGGCTTGAGCATCGGTCCCGAAAGCTGCGTTCCACCTTTCGGGATCGGCCAGACTTGCCGGACGGTGCGTTCGGAATCCTCACTCCCCGTCGGGAGGTCGGGCTGGACTCTCCTCGCCGTCGATGGCGATGAGCTTCTGGCGCACCTCCTCCAGCCCCTGCGTCAGGCGGGCGAGCTCTTCGGCCATGGCCTCCTGCATGGCGGCGGCGGCGGCGGGGAACTCCTCAAGCACCCGGCGCATGAGGCTCGGCGTCACGCGGATGACGGCGGAATCCTCCTGGGCCGTCGCCGTGGCCGGCCGGGCGATGCGCGTGAAAAGGGCGGCCTGGCCGATCAGGGATCCCGGACCGGCCACGAAGGCAGCGGGGGCGCCGTCCTCGCCGGCGTCGAGCGCAAGGGCGCCGCGGCTCACCACATAGCCCCCGTCCGAGCGGTCGCCCTTGCGGAACAGCACATCGCCCGCACGGAGATTGCGGGTTTCCGAGGCGAAGGCGACGAGGCGCAGGGCATCCCGCTCCAGCAGGTTGAACAGGGGAGCCTGTGAGAGGATCGCGATATCGTCGTCGAGGGCCATGGGTCCTTAAGGAATCAGCTTGTAGCCGCCGGGCTCGGTGACGAGGATGCGGGCATTGGAGGGATCGGCCTCGATCTTCTGTCGCAACCGGTAGATATGCGTTTCGAGCGTGTGGGTGGTCACGTTGGAGTTGTAGCCCCAGACCTCGGTGAGCAGCGTCTCGCGCCCCACCACCGCCTGACCGGCACGGTAGAGATAGCGCAGGATCGCGGTTTCCTTCTCCGTCAGCTTGAGCTTCGAACCCTTCTCGTTGGTGAGGAGCTTCGAGCCCGGGCGGAAGGTGTAGGGCCCGATCTGGAACACCGCGTCCTCGCTCGCCTCGTATTGGCGCAGCTGCGCCCGGATGCGGGCGAGCAGCACGGCCAGCTTGAAGGGCTTCACCACGTAATCGTTGGCGCCCGCCTCCAGACCCATCACGGTGTCGTTGTCCGAGCCCTGGCCCGTGAGCATGATGATGGGGCTGCGGAAGCCGTTCTGGCGCATGATCTTCACCGCCTCGCGCCCGTCCATGTCGGGCAGGCCCACATCCATGATGGCGAGGTCGATCCGGTCGCCCTTGACCGCCTCGATGGCGGCGGTGGCCGTATCGACGGTGGAGACCTGGAACTCCTCGTGGATCCCCAGCTGCTCGGCCAGGGTGTCGCGCAGATCCTGATCGTCGTCCACGACGAGGAGGCGGCTGGCATTCGACATCTCAAACCCTTCACACGATGAACAGCAAAAAGCCCTGAGGCGGCTTCCAGGAGCAGATCGAGGTCTGCGCCCATTCGTCACGCACGATCGTCAAATCGACCGGCCGGCCTCCAGGAGCCCCGCCGGGGTCAGGCTTCCCGCTTTCGGATCACGCTCGTTGCATTAGAGTAGTCATTCCCAGCTTGACAACAAGGGGCAGGGTCTGCCCTTCCACGGCTGTGAAGCGAACCAGCGTCCATGTCATCCGCGTCCGCCGCTCCCCGCTCGACCACCGCCGGGGATGGCTGACGGCCGGCAACCTCACCCTGCCCTGTGCCCTCGGACGCTCCGGCACCACTCGCTCCAAGCGGGAAGGCGACGGCGCCTCGCCGGTCGGACGCTTCCGCCTGCTGCAGGCCTTCTACCGGGCCGATCACGGCCCCCGCCCCCGCACGGGCCTGAAGCTGCGCCCCATCCGGCTCGACGACGGATGGTCGGACGATCCCCTCGACCGGCGCTACAACCGGCCGGTGCCGCTCCCCTGCCCCACGAGCCATGAAAGGATGTGGCGGGACGACCATCTCTATGACGTGGTGATCGACATCGCCTGGAATCGGGGGCCCATCAGGCGAGGCCGCGGCAGCGCCATCTTCCTGCATCTCGCCCGCCCCGGCTTCCCCCCGACGGAGGGCTGCGTGGCCGTGGATCCCAGCCTCATCCGGCGTCTCCTGGAGCGGATCGGGCCTCGGACGATGATCGAGATCGCGGGCTGACGCGTGATCCTGGTCGCCACCTGCTCCGCGTATCCTCACCCGACCCCGAGCCTCGAGGCATTGCTGGATGCGCTCCGCGCGCTCGGCGCGGAGGCGGACCATCGGCCCTGGAAGACCACGCCTCCTGCCGCATTCGCAGCCGCCGACGCGGTCCTGCCTCTCTGCTGCTGGGATTACCACAGCAATCCGGCAGCCTTCCTCGCCTGGATCGACGTCCTCGAAGCGCACGGCGCACGGTCGATCAACACTCCGGCGGCCTTGCGCTGGAATTTCCGCAAGACCTACCTGCTTGAGATCGCGGCGGCAGGACTTGCCGTGCCGCCGACCGTTCACCTGCAGGCGGTCGACGCGGACGCGGTTGCCCAGCACATGGAGGCTCAAGGCTGGCCCACGGCCGTTCTGAAACCCGTCTCGGGCCAGAGCGGCTATGGCGTGCGGAAGTTCGATGGAGCGGAGCAAGTTCGCCGGACCCTCGATCCGGCGCCTTTCGATGAAGCTCTACTCCAGGAATTTCAAGCGGACATGGCCAGTCTCGGCGAGACGACCCTGACCTTCATCGAGGGGGACTTCTCCCATGCCGTGCGACGCATTCTGAAAGCGGGGGAATGGCGCGCCAATCAGCAGTTCGGGATCACCTATGAGCGCGTCTGCGTGAGCCCGGAGGTGGTCGAGGCCGCAAAAGCCTCCCTCTCCCTTGCGCCTGAGATGCCGCTCTACGCCCGTGTCGATGGGATCGTTCGCCCGAACGGCTTCATGCTCATGGAGCTCGAGCTGATCGAGCCTTACCTTTATCTGGAATTGGCGCCGGGCAGCGCCGAGCGCATGGCGCGCGCGATCATGGAGCGGGTGAGGAGCCGAGAGCGCCGCATCTGATCCAGAGAACGCGGAAAGTGCGTACGGCACGGCCCCTCTCCCGAGCGGAAGAGGCAAGCCCGCGCTTCACTTCTTGTATCGCTCACCCGGTCGTACTTCCTGCCTCTCGGGGTGAAACCTCATCCCTCAACCGCCTCCTGGCAATCTCGACATAAGCCGCCTCGGCCTCGAAACCGATGAAGCGGCGGTTGAGACGTTTCGCGGCGATCAGGGCCGTGCCGCTGCCGCAGAAGGGGTCGAGGACGATCTGGCCTTCCCGCGTGGTGAGTTCGATCAGCGCCTGCATCAGGCGCATGGGCTTTTGCGTCGGGTGCAGGCCGCACTCCTTCGGCATGAAGCCGAGATCGAGCACGTTCTCGGGGTCCGATATGTATTGCAGCAACGCATCCTGATTATACGCGCCCACCCCGTGCGTGAGCGCGTTGTCGGCGAGCGTCGCGCCGATCCTGTAGGGTTTCGTGAGCCAGAGAATAGGCTCGAAGGTCGGGCGCAGATTGCCGACGCGCCAGCCCTCCCAGGCTTTCGCGGCCGTCGCATCGCCGCGCCGCTCGTAGACCGCGCTCAGGCGCTGCGCGCGATGGGGCGCGCGGGCGCGCATCCAGGCGAGCATGTCCTTGTAGGAAAAGCCCGAATCCTCCATCGCCGCGACGCAGCGATGCGCCAGCCGGCGGCCCGCGAAGACGAGCGCCGAGCCGCCGGGCTTGAGCACCCGCAGCCATTCCGGCGCCCAGGTGAGGCACCATTCGTAATATTCGCGCGGAATGGCGCGGTCGGCCTCCGACCAGCCGTTGATGGGCTTGCCGCGTTTCCTGAACACCGCTCCGGCCTTCACCTGAGCGGGGCTTG
>DASRWK010000169.1:0-4899 GCA_035776715.1 Microvirga sp. | reverse complement strand
AGAACTGCATGTACTGGGACGGTACGCGATAGGGGGCGCAGCGCCGAACCGCGCGCAGGGCGGCGCTGGCGACGGCCTGATCGGTGCTGCTGCTGCCGGCGCGCAGAACGGTCGGCTCGCTCGCGAGCGAACCGTCCTGGTTCAGGCGGATATCGAGCAGCGGCGGCGTTCCATCGCCCCCCGAGGCACTGATCGGCGCGGTGTAGCAGCGCTGGATCTGCTCCTGCAGGATACCCATGAGCGCATCGCGCTGGCTCGGATTGAGCTTCGCGGCCGTGCCGGTCGCGGTGCCCAGGGAAGCGGTCTTTTGAACCTCCGTCCCGGTGGCTCCACTCGATTGGCTCTTCTGCTTGTTGTCGAGAAACTGCTTGAGGTCGCCCATGTCGAGCTTCTTGGCCACCTGCGCTTCCTTGCGCGCCTTCGCCTCGGCCTCGGCCTTGGCTTTCGCCTCCGCGATCCTCTTGGCTTCCGCTTCGGCCTTCGCCTTGGCTTCGGCCTCCGCTTTCGCCTTGGCCTTCTGCTCGGCGACGCGCTTTGCTTCGGCTTCCGCCCTCGCCTTGGCCTCGGCCTTGGCTTTCGCCTCCGCTTCGGCCTTGGCCCGTTCGGCGGCCTTCGCCTTCTCGATGGCTTCGGCTTCCGCCTTCTCGGCCATCTTCCGCTCTTCCTCGGCCTTGGCTTCGGCGGCCTTCTGCTCGGCTGCCCGCGCCGGAGGGGGCGGTGGAGGCGGCGGGGCCGCGGCCGCTTCTTCCGCCTCGGCAACCTTCATGTCCTCGGGACGCTTGGGCGGTGCAGGCGTGTCGAGCTTGTCCTCGCCGGGGGCGCGCTGCTCGGTCTTGTCGGCGATACGGTCGGCGCGGGGCTTGGGCGTGGGCTGCACCGACTTGGCGTCCGTCTCACCCTTGGTGATCTGCGAGAAATGGTTGTCGGTGATGACCTCGACGGGGATGCCCTCCTGCGCCTCGGGAAACTCGGAGGCATGAGGCAATCCGATCAGAGCGGCCGTCAGCAGCGCCACGTGCGCGACGCCGGAAACCCAGAAGCCCGGTTCGGAGGGGTTGAAATGATCCTTCAACGCCACGTGTCTGTGCCCCTTGTCTGTGCCCTTGCGCTCATCCCGCTCAGTTCTGTTCCACGGCGGTCACGAGCGCGACGCGCTTGTAGCCGGCGGTTGTCACGATGGACATGATCTGGGCGACACGCCCGTAATCGACCTTCCTGTCGCCCCGCACGAAGATGCGCTCGTCGAAACCCGCCTTCGACACCTCGGCGAGCTTGCCCACGATCGCCTCGTCCGTCAGCTCGGTCTCGCCTAAGAACACCTGCCCCGTCGCCTTGATGGAGAGCGTCACGGGCGTGGCGTCGGAGTTGAGCGGTGCTGCCTTCGTTTCCGGCAGGTCGAGCGGCACGCCGGCGGTCATCATGGGAGCCGCCACCATGAAGATGATGAGCAGCACCAGCATGACGTCGATGAACGGCGTCATGTTGATCTCGTTGATCGCGCCCCGCTTCCCGCGTCTCCTGCGACGTCTACCCGCCCCGCCTGCTGCAACCATGGCCATCGCTTAGAGATCCTTCCTCAAGCCGCACGTGACGAAGAGAGACGCTCGTCGATCTGACGCGACAGGATGGCGGAGAATTCATCGGCGAAGCCCTCGAGCCGCGACTGCAGCTTGCCGACCTCCGACTGGAGCTTGTTGTAGGCAAGCACCGCCGGAATGGCCGCGAAGAGGCCGATGGCGGTGGCGAACAGCGCCTCCGCGATGCCGGGAGCCACGACCGCTAGGCTCGTGTTCTTCGATGCCGCGATCGAGGTGAAGGAGTTCATGATGCCCACCACCGTGCCGAAGAGGCCGATATAGGGACCGGCCGATCCGATGGAGGCCAGGATCATGAGGCGGGAATCGAGGCGCTCCACCTCGCGCTGGATGGTGACGTCGAGAACCTTGTCGATGCGTTGCGAGAGGCTCTGGAACGAGCGCGCCGAGCCCTCGAAGGAGCGCTTCCATTCGCGCATGGCGGCGACGAACACGGCGGCGAGCCCGGTCGCCGGACGGCTCTGGAGGGACCGGAACAGCTCTTCCAGCGACTGACCGGACCAGAACACGTCCTCGAACCGGTCCATGGCGCGCTTGGTGCGGGCGTAGAGCAGGGTCTTGTCGATGATGATGGCCCAGCACCAGATCGAAGCCGCGAGCAGCCCCAGCATCACGAGCTTGACGACGAAATGCGCCTGCCAGAACAGGCCAAAGAAGGACATGTCGTGCGCCACAGGAGCGGCCTGGGCCACATCAGCCGGATTCATAAGTCTCGTCCTCGCTCTTCGAGCAACCTTGGGAGGAAGTCCCAAGGCCCACCGCAGTCAGGTCTAGGAAAATCTTGTTGAGTTACCCTGCTCGTTCGCCCGCGAATCTGTCGAAAATAAGGGCGTGGACTCCCAGGGGGCCAATGACTTCCAGACTGTGGTCTTTTAGGCACCCGGTGTGGTTAAGGCTTGGTTTAAGCGGGGCCGGAAAGAGGCTAAACCGTCTCCTAAGCCCTTGAAGATACGGGTCTGCGCCGTTACGCCGCTGCTTACCGGAAGGTTATGGCCAAGGCTCGCAGGACCGCCCGTCCTTGTCCTCGTCATGGCGAGGCCAGTAGCCGGGTTGGCCCCGGTAGGATGGCGCCAGGCCAACGGCGCGCGCGGCATTGCAGTTGGGGAAGGATGCCAAGTGCTTCAGCGTCGCCAAAGGGGGCCAGGGGTTCAGGTTCAGAAGCCCCCAGCTGATCGCGAAGGCACCCATGCCCGCCAGGGCGGAAGCCTTGAACCATGGCGTGAGACGCCGCCACTTGAGCGCCCATTCATAGCGTCGCGAGATCGTTCTGAAACGGCTCTTCAGGCGCCGCGCCTCCTCATCGGGATCGCGACCGCGATAAAGTCTCCAGCTCCTGGGCAGAACGCTCATCCAGTCCCCATCGTCAGGCCTAAGCTATAACATGTCGCAGCAGGACTGCCAGGCCGCGCGCATGAGGACGCGGTTACCGCTCCGGCAAGGTCAGCGCCGCCCGCAGCTCGTCCGGGATCCGCACGGCGCGTCCGCCGCGGACGCAGGCGACCATCACGTCGGAGGCCACAAGAACCTCGTCGCCCCGGCGCACCTCCTGGGACAGGGTCATCGAGGCCCCGCGCATCTCCTTCGGCCGGGTGACCACGGTGAGCACGTCGTCCATGAGGGCCGCGCCGAGGAAATCGATGGTCATCCTGCGGACCACGAAGGCGAGCCCGTCCATCTCTGCGTGAAGGTTCGATTGCGCCACCTCGACGGCGCGCAGCAGTTCCGTTCGTCCGCGCTCCAGGAAACGCAGATAGCTCGCGTGATACACGCGGGCGGAAAAGTCGGTATCCTCGTAATAGACGCGGACCGGCAGGATATGCGCATCGCCGTCCATGCGCCCGGAGAGATGGGGCCAGAGATGTTCCGCCTCACTCATCCTCGCCTCCGTTGAACAGGCCGAACTGCGCACTCGTCTCGCGCGTGGGCTCGGGGATTCCGAGATGCTTGAAGGCATGGGGCGTGAGGATGCGCCCGCGCGGGGTGCGCTGCACGAAGCCTTTCTGAATGAGATAAGGTTCGATGATGTCCTCGATGGCGTCGCGCGGTTCGGAGAGCGCCGCCGCGATCGTCTCGATGCCCACCGGGCCGCCGCCGAAGGAGCCGGCGATCATGGTGAGATACTTGCGGTCCATGAGGTCGAGGCCGATGGGGTCCACGTCGAGCAGGCGCAGCGACCGGTCGGCGAGCTCGCGGGACACGATCTCGACCCCTTCGACGATGGCGAAATCGCGCACGCGGCGCAGGAGGCGGCCCGCGATGCGCGGCGTGCCGCGGGCGCGCCGGGCGATCTCGTTCGCGCCCTCCTCGCTCATGTTCAGGCCGAGCACCCGCGCTCCGCGCCGCACGATGAGCTCCAGCTCCTCGACGGTATAGAATTCGAGGCGGATCGGGATGCCGAAGCGGTCGCGCAAGGGAGTCGTGAGCAGGCCCGCACGGGTGGTGGCGCCCACGAGGGTGAATTTCGGCAGCTCGATCTTCACCGAGCGCGCGGCCGGGCCTTCGCCGATGATCAGGTCGAGCTGGTAATCCTCCATGGCGGGATAGAGGATTTCCTCAACGGCAGGATTGAGACGGTGGATCTCGTCGATGAAGAGCACGTCGCGCTCTTCGAGATTGGTGAGCTGCGCCGCGAGGTCTCCCGCCTTGGCGATGACGGGTCCCGAGGTCGAGCGGAAATTGACCCCGAGCTCGCGGGCGACGATCTGGGCGAGCGTGGTCTTGCCGAGACCCGGAGGGCCGACGAAGAGCACGTGATCGAGTGCATCGCCCCGGGCCTTGGCAGCATTGATGAAGACCTGGAGGTTGGCGCGCGCGGCCGCCTGGCCCGTGAAATCGGACAGCGACAGAGGCCGGATCGAAGCATCGACATCGTCCTCGCGTTTCTCGGGGCTGAGCAGGCGACGTGAATCGGTCAAAGAAAGTTACCTTCCGAAGGCTTCATATGGGCGCTGGCACTCTAATACGCCATTCTTAACGGGATCAAAACAGGAACGCTTCGACCCTGTCCGGCTCAACGGGCCAGTTCCCTCAAGCCCAGCCGGATCAGCGTCTTCGCCTCGGCCTCCTCGCCCGCCTGCTTCATGGCGGCGGCCACCGCCGCGGAGGCCTGGACCTGCGGATAGCCGAGATTGACCAAGGCCGAGATGGCGTCCGCCACCGGCGCGGGGGCGCTCCTGTCCTCCACCGCGCCCGTGAGACGGATCAGGGTCGGATCGACCGGGCTGAAGGCCGGGGCCTTGTCCTTGAGCTCGGAGACGATGCGCCCCGCCAGCTTGGGGCCGACGCCGGGCCCACGGGCGACGGA
>DASRWK010000168.1:0-12252 GCA_035776715.1 Microvirga sp. | reverse complement strand
CCCACGCCCGCAGCGACCGTCAGGTGTTCACGCCGCAGATGATCGTGAACGGGAAGAAATCCTGCATCGGGTCCGACCGGGCGCAGATCGAAAAAGCGATCCAGACGACCGGGAAGGGCCGCTCGACCCTTCCGGTCGATGTCGCGATCACCGAGCAGAACGGCACGGTCACCGTCTCCATCACGGAGATGGGGGAGGTCCAGCACCGGGATGCCGAAGTCTGGGTGCTGCCAATCCTGCGCTCGCAGACCGTGCCCATCGAGCGGGGCGAGAACAAGGGCAGGACGGTCACCTATGCCAATGTGGTGCGAGGCTTGAAGCGCATCGGCGAATGGCGTGGCGGTCCCGCCCGCTTCGAAGTGCCTGCCACGATCGCCCGCAGCGGCGCGGACGGCTATGTGGTGCTCGTGCAGGCCGAGGAGGACGACAAGCCCAGCGTGATCCTGGGGGCCGCCAAGAGCCCGGGCCTCTGATCTTCAGCCCGTCATGCGATAAAAGTGGATCCGGTTTTGGTTGACGCGGCCCTTCGGGTCCGCGCCCGACGATGCTCTAGAGGAGCACCACCTTGTTCGGCAGCTCGTTCGCGTCCCGTGCTTCCGGCGGCGCGTGCTCGGCGAGAATGGCGCCGGCGCGCCGTACGGCCTGGACGAGCCCGTCGCCCGGCCTGTCATGGCGGATCGCCTCGATCAGCTCCGCGATGATCTCCTGCCATGCGGCGGGGCCGGCGCGATCCGCGATGCCGATATCGGCGATCACTTCGGCATAGTGCTCCGCCGCCGCCACGTAGATCAGAACGCCGGTCCGCCCCTGCGTGCGCGACAATCCGTGGCTCGCGAATTCCCGGACGGCCGCCTCATGCGCCCGCGCCCGTTTGATCGCGCGGGGGATCAATGCCAGATGCACCCGAGGCCAGGCGAACACCGCATTCAGGCAGCACGCCACGATCAGCTGGATCAGGAAGATCCGTGACGGTCCGAGGCCGGTGAACCAGATCAGCGGCCACGGCACGAGGAGCGCCACGAAGAGCCCCAGGAGGGCGGGAATCGCCCTGTAGGCGCTGGCCTGGCGCGCCACCACCACCACGATCTCGCCCGCGGTGCCCTTCTCGGCCTCGTGGATGGCCTGAGAGATCCGGTGTTGCTCATGTTCGGATATCATCTACCAGCTCCCCGAGGCTCCGCCGCCGCCTGACGAGCCGCCCCCGCCCGAAAATCCTCCGCCGCCGGACCAGCCGCGGCCTCCCGACCAGCCGCCCCCCATGGGGATGATCAAGGGGCCCGAGCGGCGGCGGCGATGGACGCCAGGCCTGCCGCCGCCGCGCATGGCGCGGAATATCTGGAAGAGGATGAAGGCGATGATCAGGAAGGTGATGAGGGTGTCGAGGCTCGAGGTCTGATCCTCGCGCACGCTGGCCCGGCGCTGCCATTCCTCCGCATCCCCGGTCAGGATCGAGAGAACCGCATCGACGCCCGCATCGATGCCGCCCGCGAAGTCGCCCTGCTGGAATTGCGGAGCGATCGCGGTGGTGATGATGATCTTGGAGAGCGCATCGGTGAGCGCACCCTCGAGCCCATAGCCCACCTCGATGCGCACCTTGCGCTCGGCGGGCGCGACGAGAAGCAGCACGCCGTTGTCGTTCTTCTTCTGCCCGAGCTGCCATGCCCGGAAGAGACGGTTGGCGTAATCCTCGATGCTCGTGCCCTCGAGCGAGCGGATGGTGGCCACCACCACCTGATCGGAGGTCCGGTCCTCGTGGGCCTTGAGCTTCGTCTCGAGGGAAGCCCGCTCCTCCGGCTTCAGGAGGTTCGCCGCATCGACCACCCGTCCGGTGAGCGGCGGGAAGGACTGGGCGAAGGCATCGAGCCAGAATAGAGCAAAGAGCACCAGAAGAAGTGCGGCGGCATGGTGCGGCCGCACCCGTCCTCCCAGGAGGGAGCAGGAGGCGCTCGGGCTCGTCATCTGCTTAGAATTTCACCTCGGGCGGCCGCTCGGAGCCGGCCGTGGCCGTGAAGCTCTCCATGGGTTTGGCGTCCGGGTAGACGACGGATGCGATCCAGCGGCCTGGGATGGTGCGCAGCTCCGTGTTGTAAGCCTGCACCGCCGCGATGTAGTCGCGGCGCGCCACGGCGATGCGGTTCTCCGTGCCCTCCAGCTGCGATTGCAGGGCCAGGAAATTGGCGTTGGACTTCAGCTCCGGATAGCGCTCCACGGTTGCGAGCAGGCGGCTGAGGGCGCCGGAGAGCTGATTCTGCGCGTCCTGGAACTGGCGGAATTTCTCCGGGTCCGTGACGGTGGAGGCGTCGACCTGGATCTGCGTGGCCCGGGCGCGGGCTTCCGTGACCTGGGTGAGCACCTCGCGCTCCTGCTGGGCGAAGCCCTTCACGGTCTCGACGAGGTTGGGGATCAGATCGGCCCGGCGCTGATACTGGTTCTGCACCTCGCTCCAGGCGGCCTTGGCCTGCTCCTCGAGGGTCGGCACGTTGTTGATGCCACAGGCGGAGAGGCCGAGGGCGAGAGCCAGTCCAGTCAAAGCGGCCCTGATTCGTGTCCACAGGGGCGAAGCCGTCATGTCTGTCCTCTCGCGATCGAATGTTGCTGCACCGTTGCCGGGTTCAAGAGATGGGTCAAGCATGGCATTTATACAAGGCGTTTTTCTCTGGCTGCGAACCCCGGGTTGAGGCATGATCCTGCAGCCTGTGAACGGGGCCTAAGTCCATGACCTTCCTGCCGAACTTGAGCACTTTGCTCGCCTATTCATTCGCCTGCTTCGTTTTGTTCATCACGCCGGGGCCGGACATGAGCCTGTTCCTCGCCAAGACCATGGCGGGCGGGCGGAAGGCCGGCATGGCTTCCATGCTGGGTGCGATGGCGGGCTGCTGCGTTCATACGCTGCTCGCCGCGCTCGGCCTGTCCGCATTGCTGGCGGCTTCGGTGACCGCCTTCACGGTCCTCAAGATCGTAGGCGCGCTTTATCTGCTGTGGCTCGCCGTCGACGCGGTGCGCCACGGTTCGGCGCTGCATGTGAAGGAGGAGGGCTGCGTCGAGGTCCCGTTCTGGAAGACCTTCTTCATGGGCGTAGGCATCAATCTGACGAACCCGAAGGTGGTGCTGTTCTTCGTGACCTTCCTGCCGCAATTCGTCGATGCGGGCGATCCGCACGCCGCCGACAAGCTCCTGTTCCTCGGCCTTTACTTCATCGCGCTCACGGCTCCCATGGGCGCCGTGATGATCCTGGCCGCCGAGAGGGTCGTCGCGCTGCTGCGCAATCATCCGAAGGTGATGCGGGGCATCGATTATTCCTTCGCGGGACTCTTCGGCGCCTTCGCGCTCAAGATCCTGACGGCGTCGGCTCGGTAGAGGCTCCCGTTTCGGCGCCTTGCCGGCGAGGCGCAGGAGCGCATCAGCCGGCCGTGCGACACAACCGGCCTCCTCTTACCGTCATCCCCTCCCACGTCATCACCGGCCTTGGGCCAGTGATCCCGATGATGTGAGGCGCGGCGCTCATCGGAATCGGGATGACCGGGACAGGCCCGGCCATGACACCGTAGAGCGGTCGAGTCACCTGGATCGAGCGCCGCACTCCGCCTTTGCGGTCCCGGCCCTCAATCCTTCCCCTCAGAGGGGAGGGGCGATGCAGGTGAGGGCGGAGGAGTGCGCCCTCCCGCGTCGCGGCCCGCGATGGCCCAGTAGACCAAGCCCGCCACCGCGCCGGTGAGTCCGAGGATCGCGCTCACATGCAGCTCGGCGGGATTGGAGACGCGCGCTGCGCCGCGCAGGATCCACGGCACGGCGGCCGTGAGGATTCCGGTGGCGAGGGTGTACCAGAGGAGGCTTCGCATCTTCAGCGTCTCGCTGATCACGGCGATCACCAGGGGCGGCAGCACGAGCAGCGTGAACACGATGCGCCCGACGGTGAGCATGGCCTCGGCCACGATGGGGCCGGGATCGTCGCTGGAAAACACCGCGTCCACGAGGTTCCAGAGCCCGACGAACAGGGTCTCGCCCGTGAGCGTCGCCATGAGCGGATCGACGATCGAGGCGACGAGGAAGAACAGGCTGCTCATGCCGATGGCGATGAGGAGCGCGAAGGGGACGAGGAGCAGCCAGCGGATCATTCCGCCTCTATAGCATGGCCGTTCCGAGGTGTCCGCCCGATGGCGATGCGCCAATGGATAAAGCCGCAGATGATGCCGGACGCCACGAAGATCAGCATCAGGTGGATGTTGTCCTTGAGGCTGGACGCACCGAAGAGCGCGCCGAAGATCAGGCCCACGATCGAGCCGCCGAGGAGAGATGCCACTGCCGACCGCAGTTTCAGCCCGTTGAGAATACCCGCGCCGATCAACGCCAGGATCAGGGTGGGAAGGCCAGCGTAGAATAATCCGATCGTGCCCAGGAGGGCGATGTTGTCGTAGAAGCGCTCTGTGAAGAGAGGGGCCGGATCTTCGTGCTCCATGATGACGATCCGCAGAGCCATCAGAAGGCTTGCGACATAGGGTGCGGCCAAAGTGGCGGCAACGATCCCCTTGATTTGCCGATCCATGCAATTCTCCGAACCAGCCTCTGCCAGCCCGGAGGTACATTATCACATTCATAGAGGGGCAAACAGCGCCGCATCCGACGAGGGCGCTGTTCCGGCAGCCCTACTCCCCGTTCCCCACCGCGTAGACGCCCTCGGCCCCGATGCCCTGTTCGGCCATCATGCGGGCGCGGGCGCGCAGCTTCTCGGTCTCGCTCTTGAGCTGGCCGCAGGCGGCGAGGATGTCGCGGCCGCGCGGGGTGCGGACGGGGGAGGCGTAGCCCGCGCGGAAGACGATCTCGGAGAAGCGCTCGATCCGCTCCCAGTCGGAGCACTCGTACTTCGAGCCCGGCCAGGGGTTGAACGGGATCAGGTTGATCTTCGCCGGAATGCCCTTCAGCAGGCGCACGAGCTCGCGCGCGTCGGCGTCCGAATCGTTCACGCCCTTGAGCATGACGTACTCGAAGGTGATGCGGCGCGCGTTCGAGAGACCCGGATAGGCGCGGCAGGCGTCGAGAAGCTGCGCGATGTCGTATTTGCGGTTGATCGGCACCAGCACGTCGCGCAACTCGTCCCGCACCGCGTGAAGCGAGATCGCCAGCATGGTGTTCGCTTCCGCACCGAGACGCTCCATCTGCGGCACGACGCCGGAGGTGGAGACCGTGATGCGGCGGCGCGACAGGCCGAGGCCCTCGTTGTCGGACAGGACGCCGATGGCGGCGATCACGTTGTCCGTGTTGTAGAGCGGCTCGCCCATGCCCATGAACACGATGTTGGACACGAAGCGCCCGCCGTCGCTGGGCACGAAGGCGCCGTCCGGCGGGGTGGCGTCGGGCCAGTCGCCGATGCAATCGCGCGCCACGATCAGCTGCGCCACGATCTCCGCCGACGTCAGGTTGCGCACGAGGCGCTGGGTGCCCGTGTGGCAGAAGGAGCAGGTGAGCGTGCAGCCGACCTGGCTCGACACGCACAACGTGCCGCGGTCGACCTCCGGAATGTAGACGCACTCGATCTCCGCGCCCTTGTCGAGGGGGCCCGTGGAAGGCATGCGGATCAGCCACTTGCGGGTGCCGTCCTTCGACACCTGCTCGGAGACCACCTCCGGACGGGCGAGCGTGTAGGCCTCGGCGAGCCTCCCGCGCAGGCTCTTGCCCACATTGGTCATCTCGGAGAAGTCTTTTGCCCCGCGGAAATAGAGCCAGTGCCAGATCTGCGCGACCCGCATCTTCAGCTCGCGCTCGGGCACGCCGATCGCCGCCAGCGAATCCTTCAGCTGGTCGCGGGTGAGGCCGATGAGCGACGCGCCGCCGGGGGCGGCTCCCGCCGCCACGCTCATCTCGGCCGTCTTTTCGATGGACAAAGCGGTCTGCCCCGCCGCGCGCGCGGCATCGCTCACGGCCAGGGGGGCCGCATTGGGGTTACGCTTGGCGATGTCGAGCGCCGTCGCCATGGGAAATCTCGAGCCTCGTTGTTGGGAATGGCTGTGTCGTATAACACGATTGTGCCGAAACCGTGAGCTCCATGAAGCAAAATTCCGGGCGCGAGGCCCGGAAATGCTCATTCAGGGAGCGATTTGCAAGGTCCGGCGGTTAGACGCCGCATTCCCTGCGGGCCTGCTCCACGGCCTTGGTGAA
Organism: Microvirga sp.; assembly: GCA_035776715.1. Classification (GTDB taxonomy): domain Bacteria; phylum Pseudomonadota; class Alphaproteobacteria; order Rhizobiales; family Beijerinckiaceae; genus Microvirga. Next base: position 6,099 of record DASRWK010000168.1, on the reverse strand, counting down.
ACCGCTCAGGGAATAGCGGTCCGTCAGGCTCGATCCGCGGGCGGATTGCGTCTTGACCAGCATGGCCTGCCCCTTTGCCATCATCGCAATGGCCTGACCTTCCTCGGCGGGGTTCTTCAGCCAGGCATTGGACGCCTTGGTGACGAGTTCGTAGGAGGCGCTGCCGATGGAGGCCGAAGCCGGGCCGTTTTCCTTGGCCGGGAAACCGAGCACGAGAGCGACCTCGTTCTTCACGTTTTCCGCCGGGCGGAAGGACACGAAGAGATAGGCCGGATCCCGGTTCAGGTTCTTCGGCAGGCGCTCCTGAGGCTGGCTCAAGGCATAGCAGATCTTCGAGCGGCCGGTCTGGGCCGTATAGACGCCCCAATCGCCATGGGAGCTCACGAGGGACGCCCCGCCCGGGCCGGTTGCCGCTTGGGCAGGTCTGGCGGCGGCAGCGGCCGTGGCCGCGCCGGCTGCTGCCGCTGCGGGCTTCGCGGCCGAACCAGCCTTGCCCGTCGACGGCGTGGCCTTGCCCGAGGCTGCGGCCGCCGCAGGCTTGGCGGCAGGCTTCTGCCCCGTGGCACGCTGGGACTGAGCCAGAGCTGCAGGCCCGGTTCCGATAACGAGGGCAGCGGAAAGGATACCCGCGGCGATGCCGCGCTGGAGAGATGGCGTAATCATGAGAGCGGATAATACGAGCGGATGGTTAAGAACTCTTCACCATCCCTAGCCGTAACTCCCGTTCCCTGGCGATGCGTCGAAACGTGGCAGTGTTGCGTAACTCAAAAATAAAAGGCCGCAAGAGCGGCCTGTTAAGTTTAAGGTTCTCAAAAGTTTTCTTGTTGCAAAGGGAGGAGGTAAAATGACTTCTGATGAACGAGAGTGGTGTAGACGAAAAAATATAATGTTGCAATAAGTCTATATTCTTTGTTCTGAATGAATTCTTGAGAAAGCTGGCTCCTACTCGGCCTCTGAGGCCACTTCCCCTAAGGATTTCCGTGCCTTAGCCCGGTGCTCTTCCGTAATGGAGCTTGCGACCTGCGTAATTGCCGCAGCCAGCACCGCGGCGTCGTCCGCGAAGCCGATGAGGGGCAAAAGGTCGCTCACCGCATCGAGCGGCATGATGAAATAGGCGATTGCGCCCAGAAGAATCAGCTTCACGCGGCTCGGCGTCTTCGGATCGGTGGCGCAGTAGAAGGCCGCAACCAGATCCTCAGTAAAAGGGATCTTGCCCGCGACGCGCTTGAGCTTGTCCCAGAAGCGGCGCTTCAGGCCCTCCTCGTCGCGGGTCGCCGCGCGCATGGCGTCCATCTCGGCCTTGGTGAAAGGCTTGATGAAAGGCTCGCTCATGCTCTCCTGCTCCTCGTTGGTCTAGGTATTCGCCTGCGCGAGGATGGCATAGAAGCATCCTCGAAAGAGGAGAAAACCGATGAAGCTCGACAAATTGATGGCAGCCATCGTCACCGGAGGCGCCTCGGGCCTTGGCGAGGCCACCGCGCGCATGCTCGCATCGCACGGGGTCAAGGTCGCCATCTTCGATATGAACGCGGAGCGCGGTGAAGCGGTTGCCCGCGACATGGGCGCCCTGTTCTGCCAGGTGGATGTCACGGACGAGACCTCCATCGACGCAGGCCTGGTGAAGGCGCGCGAAAAGAACGGCGTCGAGCGCATTCTCGTCAATTGCGCGGGGGTCGCGCCGGGCCGCCGGACCGTCACGAAAAAGCGCGAAACGGGCGAGCTGATCCCGCATGATCTCGCGAGCTTCCGCAGGACGGTGGAGATCAACCTCATCGGCTCCTATGCAATGATTTCGAAATGCGCCGCCGCCATGGCGGCTCTCGAACCCGTCACGCCGGACGGCGGGCGCGGCGTGATCGTCAACACCTCCTCGGTCGCGGCGCAGGACGGCCAGATCGGGCAAGCCGCCTATTCCGCCTCCAAAGGCGGCGTGCTGGCCCTCACCCTGCCGGTGGCGCGCGACCTGTCCGGCTTCGGCATCCGCGTGATGACGATCATGCCGGGCCTGTTCCACACGCCGTTGTTCGAAGGCATCGCGGAAGATTACCGCAAGGCGCTGGAGGCCAACGTGCCGTTCCCGTCGCGCCTCGGGCGGTCTGAGGAATATGCGCAGCTCGTCGAAAGCATCATCGCCAACGACATGCTCAACGGAGAGGCGATTCGCCTCGACGGCGCGCTGCGCATGCAGCCGAAATAGGCCGTTTCAGACAAGCTCGAGGAAGCGCGCCGTATCGGGATCGACCGGAATTCCGATGCGGCTGCGCTCATTCATGGTACGCCATTCACGATCCCCCGGGGCAAGAACCGGCTCACCGGCCCTTGCCGGAGAGGCGCGCAGGCCCGCGAGATACTGCGCCATGAGCGCGTCATAGGCGTCGCGTCCCACGAAACGCCCCGGATCGATGGCGAGGCAGAAATGGCCGATGTCGTGAGGCCCCGCATGTCCGTCGCCCATGGGCGTGACGAGATGATCGGGCGTCGCGCCCGTCAGGATGGCCGAGAGGATCGTCACAAGGCCGGCCAGGCCTGCTCCCTTGAAGCCGAAATCCGAGCCTCCGAGAGGCGTCAGGATCTCCGCCCGATGCGGGTCGCGGGTCGGCTCCCCACGGATATCCGCCGTAACCTCAGGGGGGAGCTCCCGCTGGAGCGAGCGGTAGAGCAGCACCCGGTTATAGGGGATCGCCGAACTCGCCATGTCCAGGAGCCATGGCTTCGAATCGCGCACTGGCGCCGCCGCCGCGATGGGGTTCGTACCGTGAAAGCGCGATGCTCCGCCATGAAGCGCCACGAGGGAATCCGCATTCGTCGTCGAGATTGCGATGCATCCAGCCTCGGCTCCTGCCAGGGCATAGGCTCCCGCCGCTCCGTAATGGGTCGAATGGGTGATGCCGACCGCGCCGACCCCGCTCTCCATGGCGAGCCGGCAAGCCTCTTCCATGCCGGCATAGGCCGCCGCATGGCCGAGACCGTGATCGGCATCCAGCATGGCGCTCGCGGCGGCCGTGCGACGGAGCTCGAGCGTGGGAGCGCCATTGATCTGACCGCTTCTGAGGCCCTCGGCATAGAAGGATGTGAGCCGGACGCCATGGCTGTCGATGCCGAGGCGTGAGGCATGCATCAGTGCGCGGGTCGTGGCGGACGCGGATGCCGCATCTGCGCCTGCGTCGCGCAAGGCCGAGAGGACGCGGTCCTCCAGGAGCTCTGCTGGAAATCTCGGGCTTTCGGCCAGCTTGCTCGATGTGTCAGACAAGAATTCGCCCTCCCGATGATGGAGTGCTGTGTCAGGACGAGAACGGGATTGCAAGCCGCCGGCAGGCTCATGGCTGCAAGCCGCCAGGCGGGCTCACGACGGGGCCCGCCCATGCTTTGCGCATGGCGGAAGCCGGTCACGAGGTCGTCTCATCCCGGTTCTCAGGAAAGCCGATCAGGTCAGAGGTGCAGAGCCAGCTCTCACGGCGCTTGGTCCAGGCCTCGTAGGTGGGCTTGAAAAGATCCGTATGATCGAAGGCGCCGAGCTTGATCTCGATCTCCTCGCCGTCTCCCCAATGGAATACCTGTGACCCGCATTGCGGGCAGAAGCGGCGCTGGCTTCCGGGCGCGGCCTCCCAGCTCCGGCTCTCGCCCGAGACCGTCACCCGGTCGGCTGGAAAGATCGCAAAGGCATTGAAGACGCTCCCGCTCGTCTTGCGGCAGGTCAGGCAATGGCACAGGCCAACGCGCTTCGGAGCCCCACGGGCCCGAAAGGTGAGCCGACCGCAGGCGCAGCCGCCCGTAAGGACATCCGGGATCTCCATGGTTCAGCTCTTCACCAGCCCGGCGGCCAGCTGGTTCATGCGCTGCGCCAGTTCGATGTCGCGGCGGGTGAGGCCCCCGGCATCATGGGTGGAGAGCGTCACATCCACCTTGTTGTAGACGTTGAACCATTCCGGGTGGTGGTTCATGGGCTCGGCCACCAGGGCCACGCGGGTCATCCACCCGAAGGCCGCGTTGAAATCGTCGAACACGAAGCGCTTATGGATGGCATCCCGGCCCTCCACGAGAGCCCAGCCGTCGAGGGCGGGGAGGAGGTCCTGGCGTTCGGAATCGGTCAAGCGGGGCATGGGCTGCGTCATCTCCGAGATAAGCCCGTTTAGTGATGAGGCGCTCGGGCGATGTTTCAAGCCCCGCGACCAGTCAGGTCACTCATGAGGAAAGGCTGCCTCTTCGATGGTCAGCCAATCCTTTCGGACAGAAAACGTCTCGCGATCCATCACGAAGAAGCAGCCGCCGCCGGGATGCTGAGGCCGGCTTTCCCGGCCGATCTCGACTCCCTGCAGGTGCGCCATGAGCAGGCAGCCGACGCCGCCATGAGACACAACGAGGGTGTTCCCGGTCTCCTCCGCCGCGATCCGTCTCACGGCCTTCACGATGCGCTCCTGCGCGTCGATGGCGCGCTCCCAGCCGCGGATGCTCTCGTGCGGACGGCTGAAGAACTCATTCACGACCTCCCAGAATTCCGGCGGCGCGATGTAGCCCGTGGCCGAGCGGTCGTTCTCGCCCAGATCCTCGTGGACCCGATAGGACAGGCCGAAGCGCTCCGCGACGATGGCGGCTCCGTCCATCGCCTTCTGCTCGGCGCTGGCATGAATCGAGGAAAGGCGAACCCGCACGAGCGCATCGGCGAAACGTTCCATGCGCCCGCGCCCCGTGTCGTTCAGCGGCCATCGCGGAACGGGCACGAGCGGATCGATCACCACCTCGGGGTGGGTGAGGAAAATCAATGAGGCCATGATCCACCGGCTTAGCCGCCGGAAGCTCGGCCGTCGAGTCAGCTTAAGGGGTAGGCCGCTTCGATCACGTAAGGTCCGCCGCCCACGGAGGCGCGCGACGAGTAGAGCACGAAGCGGTCGACGCTGAAGGTGAGCTTCGGAAAATGGCCCCGGGTCGCCATGTAATCCGCCACATCGATGGGAGAGACGTTCTTCAGCCGCGCCAGCGTCACGTGCGGGATGAACTTGCGCGTCTCCGGAGGCAGGCCGATCTGGCGCATCATGCGCTCCTGCTCGGCCTGGAGATCGGTGAGCTCGCCGTTCCCCGCGGCGCGGGCGAACACCGCACGGGGCTTGCCGCCTCCGAAGGTGTCGAGCCCGTCGATGGTGACGGCGATGGGCTCCCGCCAGCGGGAATCGCCGAGGATCGAGCATACGTCGTCCGCCATGCGCTCATCGATGTCGCCGATGAAGCGCAGGGTGAGGTGATAGTTTTCGGGGTCGATCCAGCGAGCGCCCGGCAGGCCGCCGCGATATGCGGAAAGAGCCAGCCCTATTTCGGGAGGAATCTCGATGCCGGTGAAAAGACGTGGCATGCGGCGCCTCCCGAGCTTTACTCATGCTTGACGATACAGACGACGGACGGCCTGCTTTGTTCCTGCCGCGCAAGTCCGTCATGGCCGAGACGAGCCGGCCATGACGGAGAATGGCGTCACGGACAGGGATTGCAATGCTCGACGTGGATGGCGTCTATGCGCTTTTCCAGTTCCGGCGTGATGGTCACCTCGATCGATGCGATGTCCGTCTTCAGCTGCGCCATCGACGTGGCGCCGATGATGTTGGAGGTCACGAAGGGCCGCGAATTGACGAAGGCCAGAGCCATCTGGGCCGGATCGAGGCCGAATTCCCTGGCGAGCGCGATGTATTTGCGAATCGCCGCCTCCGCCGTGGGATTCTCGTAACGCTGGCCACGGTTGAAGAGCGTGGTGCGCGCGCCGGCCGGCCGGGCTCCGTCGAGATACTTGCCCGTCAGATAGCCCTGGGCGAGAGGCGAATAGGCGAGCAGGCTCACCTGCTCGCGCGTGCTCACCTCGGCCAGCGCCACCTCGTAGGTGCGGTTGAGCAGGTTGTAGGCGTTCTGAACGGACTGCACCCGCGACTGGCCTTTGATCTCCGCATGCTTGAGATAGGTCATGGTGCCCCAGGCGCTCTCGTTGGAGAGGCCGAAATGACGAATCTTTCCGGCCTTCACCAGATCCGTCATGATCTCCACCGTCTCGGCGATCGGGTGCGAGTCGCCCTCCATATGCCTGTAGATGGTCGGGTTCGCACCCCAGGGCATCGGCCGGTC
>DASRWK010000167.1:0-8641 GCA_035776715.1 Microvirga sp. | reverse complement strand
AGTAGTCTCGCGGGGTCTAAAAAGGCGGACCGGTTTGGTTAGCCCGGTCGCTTCCCGCGGGAAGCTCTGGCTGGTGCAGATGCACCAAGTCCCGTGACGTTAGACCCTGGTGCATGGTGCGCCAGGGCAACGTAGGGACTTGACTCGATGCAGCAACAAATTTCCGTCGTAACGCTCGGTGTGCGCGAACTTGCGCGCTCGCGACGCTTCTATGCCGAGGGCTTCGGCTGGAGCCCCGTCTTCGAAAACGAAGAGATCATCTTCTACCAGATGAACGGCTTCGTGCTCGGCACCTGGCTGCGGGACGCCCTCGCCGCCGACATGCATCGCAACGACATTGCCGTGCCCGGCGCATACTCGCTCGCACACAACGTCACCTCCCGCGAGGAGGTGCGGACGGCGATCGATCGCTTGTCCGGTTTCGGAGGGCGGATCGTGAGACCGGCCGACGAGCCGCCTCACGGAGGCCTGCGGGGTTACGTGGCCGATCCCGACGAGCATATGTGGGAGATCGCGTGGAACCCCGCTTGGTCCATCGATGCCCGGGGGCACGTGACATTCGGACTGTAAGGTGCATCGCGTCCGCTGCCCTGTGGCAGCGGACGCTGACCTTTCTCTCAGGCTCCGCGCAAGGCGCTGAAGCGCGCATCCGCCTTGGATTGGACTGGCAGGGGCTCTTCGCTCGCCAGCTCTTCGAGGATCGGGCAATGGGGGCGCGAATCTCCGCAGCAGTTCTCGGCAAGGTGCTTCAGCGTCGAGGCCATTTCCTGCAGTTCCCGGATCTTGCGCTCGAGGACGCCCACATGGTCGAGCGCGATCGCCTTCACGTCCTTGCTCGCCCGCTCCCGGTCGCGCCAGAGCGAGACGAGATCGGCGATCTGCTCCACCGAGAAGCCGAGATCGCGGGCGCGGCGGATGAAGCGCAACGTATGCACGTCCTGGTCGGAGTAGACACGATAGCCTGCCTCCGTGCGCACGGTCTTCGGAATGAGGCCGATGGATTCGTAATAGCGGATCATCTTGGCGGAAACGCCGGAAGCCGCAGCCGCATGTCCTATATTCATGCCACACCTCCTGCAGGTTGAGCGGCAGGCAGGCTCTCCTGCCTTACCTCGACGGGCGCCTTGAAACGGCGCAGACGAAGGGCGTTGCCCACGACGAAGACGCTGGAAAGCGCCATGGCGGCCGCGGCCGCCATGGGCGACAGCAGGGTCCCGTCGAAAGGATAGAGCACGCCGGCGGCGACGGGAATCAGCAGCACGTTGTAGGCAAAGGCCCAGAACAGGTTCTGCCCGATATTGCGGATCGTCGCCTTGGACAGGGCGATGGCGTTCACCACGCCGCGCACGTCGCCGGACATGAGCACCACATCCGCGCTCTCGATGGCGATATCCGTGCCCGTGCCGATGGCAATGCCGATATCGGCCTCGGCGAGCGCCGGGGCATCGTTGATGCCGTCGCCCACGAAGGCGATGCGGCCATGGGCTCGGCGCAGACGTTTGACCACCTCCACCTTGCCTTCGGGCAGGACCTCCGCGACCACCTCGTCGATGCCGATCCGCCGCGCGATGGCTTGCGCCGTCTTGCGGTTGTCGCCGGTGATCATCGCGACTTTCAGCCCGAGAGCATGCAACGCGGCAATGGCGTCCGGGGTGGATTCCTTGATAGGGTCCGCCACGGCCACGATGGCCGCGAGCCTGCCGTCGATGGCCGCATAGAGAGGGCTCTTGCCCTCGGCGCCCAGGCGGGCCGCCGTATCGGCGAAAGTGGCGACGTCGAGACGGAGCATCCGCATGAAGCGATCCGCGCCGATGTCCACCTTGCGGCCTTCTACGGTGGCCGTGACGCCGAAACCGGGGACAGCCTCGAAGCTGTCGGTCGCGGGAAGGGGCATGCCCCGCCGCTCGGCCGCCGCAACGATTGCCTCGGCGATCGGATGCTCGGAACGCGCCTCGACGGCGGCGACGAGCCTCAAGGTGTCGGCTTCGGAGAAACCGGGCGCGGTCAGGAAGTCGGTCAGATCCGGGCGCCCTTTCGTGAGCGTGCCCGTCTTGTCGAGCGCGACGACGCCGATCTCCTTCAGGCTCTGCAGGGCCTCGCCCTGCCGGAAGAGAACGCCCAGTTCCGCGGCGCGGCCCGTGCCGACCATGATCGACGTGGGGGTGGCCAATCCCATGGCGCAGGGGCAGGCAATGATCAGCACGGCCACCGCGTTCACGAGCGCGAAGGTGACCGCAGGCTCCGGGCCGAAGATGAGCCAGATCGAGAAAGTCAGTGCAGCGGCTCCCATGACCGCCGGGACGAACCAGGCGGTGATCCTGTCGACCAGGGCCTGAATCGGCAGCTTCGACCCTTGCGCCTGTTCGACCATGCGGATGATCTGGGCCAGAACCGTGTCCGCACCGATGCGCGTGGCGCGGAAGGTGAAGCCGCCGGTCTTGTTGATCGTGCCGCCGACCACCTCCGAGCCTTCGAGCTTCTGGACGGGCACGGGCTCGCCGGTGATCATGGATTCGTCGACGAAGGAGGAGCCTTCGACCACCTCGCCGTCGACCGGCACCTTCTCGCCGGGGCGCACCTGCACTGTGTCGCCGATCTGCACCTGATCGATCGGGATTTCCGAAGCCTCGCCGTTGCGGATCACCCGCGCGGTTTTCGGTGCAAGGCCGATCAGGCGCTTGATGGCCTCCGAGGTGCGGCCCTTGGCCTTCGCCTCGAGGAAGCGGCCGAGCAGGATCAGCGTCACGATCACGGCAGCGGCCTCGTAATAGACATTGTCCATGCCGGCGGGCAGAAGGCCCGGCAGGAAGGTCGCCACCACCGAATAGCCGTAGGCCGCGCTGGTGCCGAGCACCACGAGCGAGTTCATGTCGGGCGCCCGGCGCAACAGCGCGGGTACTCCCTTCCTGAAGAAGCGCAGTCCCGGACCGAAGAGGACGAGGGTGGTGAGCGCGAATTGCAGGTACCAGCTGGTCCGGTGGCCAAGAGTGTTCATCACCCAGTCGTGAATCGCGCCGATGAAGTGCGAGCCCATCTCGATGACGAAGACGGGCAGGGTGAGGATGGCGGCAAGCGCGAGCGAACGCCACAAGACCGCAATCTCGGCCTCCCGGGCAGCGCCCTCCAGGTCGGTCCGGTCGGCGTCCTGCCGGACTTCCTCAGCCTCGTAGCCGGTCGCATCGACGGCCTCGACCATGCGGCCGACGACATCCGTGCCGCCGAGATAGCGCACCGATGCGCGCTCGGTCGCGAGGTTCACCTGGGCATCGAGAACGCCGGGCACGCGCTTGAGCGCCTTTTCCACCCGTGCCACGCAGGAGGCGCAGGTCATGCCGCGGATGACGAGGTCCGCATGGTTCTCGGTGGGCTCATAGCCGGCCGCCCGGATCGCCTCGGCCACCGCCTCGGGGGCGGCCCTGTCCGGGGCGAAGGACACATGCGCCCGCTCCGTCGCCAGGTTCACATGGGCGGCGGTCACGCCTTCGATCGATCGAATCGCCTTCTCGACACGCCCGACGCAGGACGCGCAGCTCATGCCCTGAACGGCAATGTCGAAGCTCTCCGCCGGGGCGGGACGATTGGTGGTGGCCATCTGGAATCTCCCGATTCACTATATAGGATCGGGGTGTAATCCTTCCAATCATGGGAAGGTCAAGCGGCCCAATACGGTTGCGTTTTCCAGGAACCCTGACCGATGATGGGTCATTGATCCGACACGTTCGCGCCTTAGGTCGCAGAACGTCACGGCATGACTCTATGTGGGCCATGCACGTTCATCGTCACCATTGTTCGAGCCGGTACTGACCTTTGAAGCATAGCCATCATCAGGGGCGCCCCTTTCGGATCCTCACCTACAATGTACACCGTTGGCTAGGCACGGACAGGAAGATCTCGCCGGGACGGATCGCCGAGGTCATCGCCGATTGCGAGCCGGATATCGTCGCGCTTCAGGAGGTGAGGCTCGGCCGCACGAGGGCGGGGGAAATCGACCAGGCCGTCGGAGTGGCGGACAAGCTCGGGATGGATCTCCATTTCCAGCCCACGATCCGTATCCTGGGCGAGCAATACGGCATCGCGATCCTGACCAAGCATCCCGCCTATCTGGTGAAATCCGGGCGCCTGCCGACCCAGTCGACGAAGCCGTCCTTCGAGAAGCGAAGCGCCCTGTGGGTGTGCACCGAGATCGACGGGCAGAAGGTCAATGTCATCAACGCCCACCTGTCCCTCCGCTCCGGCGAGCGTCGGACCCAGGCCGCCGCCCTCGTGGGGCCCGATTGGATGGGCCATCAGGATTGTGCGGATCCGGCGATCCTCCTCGGCGATTTCAACGCGCCGCCTTACTCGCGCTCCTACCGCATGATCGCCGACCGGCTGCGCGACGCGCAGCTTTCGAATTCCAATGGGGAGCCGCAGCCGACCTTTCACACCCGTGCGCCCGTGCTGCGCCTCGATCATGTGTTCGTGACGAAATCGGTGCACGTGGTGAATGCCGCGCCGGTCAGGAACCCTCTCACGCGGGTCGCCTCCGATCACTTCCCGCTTCTCGCGGAGTTGCGCGTGCGCCGCCACGCCAAGGCCTCCGCTTCCGGGCCCAGAGAGGCACACGAGGGCGAGCTTCTTTCATCGGGCCACGACAGGACAAGGGACTGAGACGTCGCGTCCGATCGTCGCCCGGGCCTCGAAATCCGGCACGCCCAGGACGCGATGGACGCGGCCCAAAAGCAACATGGAGAGGGCGAGGGGCGGCTAAGCGGTTGGCTCCTCTTGCGTTATCTCTTGAGGGCGGCTAGGCACCCGTTGCCATGCTTCCACTGTCCGTCTTCATCATCGCCAAGAACGAGGCCGACCGGATCGGAACGACGATCCGCGCCGTTCGCGATCTGACGGATGATCTGGTCGTGATCGACTCGGGCTCGACCGACGGCACCCAGGCCATTGCGGAAGAACTCGGCGCCCGGGTGATCTTCAATCCCTGGCCCGGCTATGGTCAGCAGAAGCGCTTCGGCGAGGACCAGTGCCGCCACGAATGGCTCCTCAATCTCGATGCGGACGAGGAGCTTTCACCGACCCTGCGCGAGGAGATCAAGGCTCTCTTCGCCGATGGGGAGCCCTCTTGCCAAGCCTATGGCATCCGCATCGCGGAAACCTATCCCGGCGAGGCAGCCCCGCATCCTTTCGCGTATCGTCTCGCCCCCGTCCGGCTCTATCGCAGGGATGCGGGGCGATATTCGTCGTCCCTGGTCCATGACAGGGTGGAGCTGAAGCCCGGGACGAAGGTCGGAAAGCTCAGGGGGCTTGTCCATCACCGCTCCATCCGCTCGCTCGGCGACCAGATCGCGAAACTCAATTTCTATACCGACCAGCTCGCCCTCGATCTGGAGGTGAGGGGGGTCACCATCCCCACCTGGCGGGTGTATTTCGAATTTCCGGCGGCTTTCATCAAGGCCTATTTCGGGCGCCTGCATTTCCTCCGGGGCACCTATGGCTTCCTCATCGCCATGAACTATGCCATCTGGCGCCACCTGCGCCTGGCGAAGCATTATGAGAAGAAGCGCCTCAACGCGATGGCGAAGGCGAGCAAGGCCGAGCGGGCCTGAACGCCTTCGCCGCAGGCAGCCTTAAACGGCGGCCGTCACCTGAATCTCGAGGGCGTAGTCCGGATTGTCGAGCCTCGCCTGCACGCAGGCCCGCGCGGGCGTGTGGCCCGGCACCACCCAGGCGTCCCAGACGGCGTTCATCTCGTCATAGGACGCCATGTCCGTCAGCCAGACGGTGGCTTGCAGGAGCTTGGACTTGTCGCTGCCGATCTCGATCAGCGATTGCTCGATCTGCGCCAGCACATCCCGGGTCTGCTCCGTCACGGAGCCGCCCGGGCTGTTCTCGGGCACATAGCCGGAGAAATAGGCGGTGTTTCCGTGAATCACGAGATCGCTGTAACGGGCGGCGACGCCGATCCGCTTGATATTTGCCACGTAAGGCTCCTTTCGTTTGGTGATGCCGCCTCCTGGAGCCTCGTGCGGAAAGGTGGACCCGGTCTTCCGCACGATGCTCCGCAGGGAGGCGGAGGCATCGGATTGATCCCAAATGTGGATTCCACTCCGGGGCCGAGGCTTTAGCATGGATGGCGGCGTACGGCCCAGGTTCCGGGTTTGGTTTTCTCCCCGCTCGAAGCGCTTTTTGGCCTTGACGAAGGACGGTCGATCGCGTCTATTGCGCCACCGCGAGGCAGGGGCGCAACACCCCGCCGGATCGCGAACGGAGACGTGGCCGAGAGGCTGAAGGCACTCGTTTGCTAAATGAGCATACCCCAAAAGGGTATCGAGGGTTCGAATCCCTCCGTCTCCGCCATTCCCTCTAAAGAAGGGTATAAGTGACAAGTAGTTAGGGCCTTGAGTGCTAGCTCTCCCACCATTTCACCCCACATTTTTGAATTGGCTGGGTCCCGAAGACAGTCCGTCAGTAGCGGAGGCCCACATCGCCGTGGCCAATATTTGGTTGCAGCAAAAATCGACTCTAAAGCTGATATTTGCAGAAGGTCAGCTGCCTACCAGGGGTAGCATGACAGTCAGCCAGCGAGGCCTTACGGCCGTCGCCCGGTTATGGGCCTGCACCGCGGCCGCTGTGTCGCATACGATGCGTCCTCAGCATGTTTATCATCTGGAGATTGTGCTGACGGTTGAAGACCGAGTTGTCGACTGGGAGCGCGGACCGTAATGGCCCTGCCATTCAAGGGAGCGCTGCTTGAATGGGAAGTTGTCCGGCGTGACAGGACGTTCCGCGTCTTCGTCGTGGAGCCGGACGAGTATGTGCCAAGACAGCATGCAGCAACGTTCAATGCCGCTTTATCGGAGCTGATTCGACCCGAGATGGGTACACGCGACGGAATTGTTCCATCGCAGGGGGAGCCCTTCGATCTCGTGGTGTTCCCGGAGGCCTTCTTGCCTAGCCAAGACCTTGTCAGGACGCTGGCCGAGCTTCGAGGCCTCAGTATCGGTTGCGTCCACGTCGGTCTGCGCCCTCGGCACGACGATGACACCCACCTCTTCGCGGTTCCAGAGTTGCGAGATTTGGTCAAGGGCCTACGGGCCCTCAACGTGCCAGATGCCGACCTTGCGTCATTCTCGGACTGGTTGAGCGCTCAACCGGAGCGCGGCATGTTCAATGTCGGGGCCCTGTTCACGGTTGATGCCCACGGGCAGCTTCGAGTCTGCCTTCACCCAAAGATCGTCGCTGCCACCTCCGAGGTCAGCGTGCTGCATGCCGGCAACATGACGGAGGCGAACTTACTTACCCTGATACGACTCCGGCCGACCAACAGGACCCTTTTCAGCGTCGTCATACAACCCCTGATTTGCGCGGACGTGTTGAACTTAGGACGGGATACCTATACGCCCGGGCCGCTGCGGGCCATACACGAGTTCGCCGGCTGCTTCCCGGCTTTTCCTCCGGACCATGTCGACCTTGTTTCGGTCGTGACATGCACCCGACAGTCGGCGAGCCGTCCTGTTACCGAGACGAGCCTTCGCGCTTGGCACAGTGAATTCCAGCATGCGTTTGAGGCTGCAGCCCACCACACCGACATGGCTCGCCACCACTTTTCTGCGTTCGTGCTCGCGAATTTCCGGACAATGCCAGGCGGTGCTCCCGGCGGTCTATCGGGCGTGTTCATGCCTGTGGCCCACGAGGCGCGGGAAGTACAGCGCTTTGTCGCTCTGTTTGGGCTTGGACGGCCTCCTGCTGGCAGCCCCAACAATCGGTGGTCGCAGCCGGAAGAGGCCAGGGGGCTGGAGGGTTGGGAGACCCGCGCGCACCTTGCATGCCTCCATCCCCACTATAGGGCAGAGGACGCAGCTGTGCGGATGTTCGGCTTCACAATACACCGTTTTCCGCGGGACAGGTCGACGTGGCAGCCTGAGCGAGGTCTCAGCCGCTTCGGCCTGAAGATCGGTCGCCTTGAGGGCGAAGGCGTGGTTTCCTTTACGAGTGATGACGATGAATGACCACATGGCTCATCTCCGGTACACTGCGTTCAGGCGGGACTATCTCGCTTGGACGGCTCTCCATCACTTCCTTCCGGTGGGCTTGCTCCGCGAGCTTTGCATCGCGATCGTGGATGAGATCAGTTCCGAAGCAGTCAGGCTCGGCGACTTGTTCGAAGAGGAAATGTCCGATGGTCCCATCCACCTTCAGTCCTGGATCATCCGGCCAAGAGCAGTCTCGTCACCGCTGGAGGAGTACCTACAGTCGCGTATCCGCTTGCTTGCTTGGACGTCCGACACCCCAGTTGGGAGCCACACAGAGATCAATGACCTTGCCGGCGGCAGGCCGGCGATGTTCGACGCAGCCATTCAGTTGGGGCGCATTGACACGGGAACGCTGCCGGACCTCCATGACGCCAACTTCCCGCAATCCGATAGCGCTTGGGCACTGGTCTTAGCCATACGCGCGCTGGAAACGGACACCGTCGGGGAGGGCGGTACCAACGGCGTCATCGGCCGGCTCGCATCGCTGGACCCGCCACTGAATGCTGTCGCAGTGAAGCATGTCGGCGACCTATGCGCAGACGCCGACCGTTGGCAGGAGGCCTTGAGCCTCTATCGCAATTGCGAAGGCCTGCTACGGGAGGAAAGGCGTGCCGAAT
>DASRWK010000166.1:0-2885 GCA_035776715.1 Microvirga sp. | reverse complement strand
GGCACCTGCTCGCCGCCCTGGCCCTGAAGGCCCTGGGAGTGCCGGAGAGGCAGGCGATCCGCATTTTCCTGACCCTGCATCCCGCCCTCTCCCATCCCCTCTCGGCCATCCGCGAACTGGTCCGGGAGATGCGGGAAGTTCCCGGCCCGGTCGCGCTCGGCCTCGTCGAGGCGATCCTGGGTGTGAAGGCACTCGGCGGAGAGAGCCCCGCGTTTCACGATTCGGGCGCGAGATCGAGGAAGTGACGGCCCTGGCGGTCGTCCACCTCCACCAGCCAGAGATCGGAATCGAACCGCAGTTCCCGCGCCATTCTCTCTTCGACGTCGAGAGGCGTCACGCCTTGCAGGATCGGCGAGAAGAGCCGCTCGCTGCTGTCCTCGACGAAGAGCTGCGGCGCAGGCCCGTAGAGGCTTGCCGTGCCGTCGAGATGATCGACCTTCACGAAGATCGCCCCGGCCTCGGCGGAGCCGCGCTTGCGCAAAGCGGCGTCGACCCCTTCGACACCGCAGCGGCGCAAGTACGCGGACACCCAGAAATCGGAGCGGAGACGAGCCATCACTGAACGGCAATGCCCGACAGGGAGGAGAGTTCGCGCGCCGTGCGCGAATTGAACGTGCCGGTGACGGGCAAGCGCCTGTCCTGCTCGAAGCGCTCGATGGCCTGACGGGTTCCGGGACCCATGAGGCCGTCGACCTTCACGCCGTAGCCCAGCCGGGCCAGGGCACGCTGGCCGGACAGCACGATGTCCGCTCCATCGGGCCGCCCCACATTGGCAGGCGGCGTCGGCACCGGCCCGCCGAGACGGATCATTTCCGCGATGGGGTCACGCACGGTCTGCGCGCGGCTCGGAGGCGATGCGGGGGGCGGTGCAGAAGCGGGTGCAGAAGCCGGCGTCTGGACGGCTGCCCGCTGCGGGCGCTGCGGTGCCGGGCTCGGCACGCCGTTGTTGCGGATCAGATCCGAGATCGCATTGCGCGGCGCGGCGGGAGCGGCCTCGGCCTGAGGCGCCAGCTCGTCCGGCTCCTGCGCGGTCATGGCCTGAGCCTCATGCGCGTCGGCCAGGGACCGGGCCGGCGGCAGGGGCTGCATCGGGTCGGCTTCCAGCGCAGGCGCTGCGGCGAGGGACGGATCGCGTTGAGAGAACAGGGGCGCGGGATGGCGGACATCCTGCAGGAGCAGCGCGTTCCAGGCGATCGCGCCGGCGCATCCGGTCAGGATGACGGCCGCCGCGACACGGCCCGGATGCTTCATGGCCTGAGCGATCAGTCGCTCGCCCAGCCCCACCTTGCGTGGCGCTCTCCTGGCTGCGCGTTTCTGCTGCGGACGCGCGGACGCCTTCCGCCGCACCACGGCAGGAAGGTCGAATTCGTCATCGTTCTCAGCAGCGAAAGCATCACGCACAACAATCATCCCATCGTTGAAGGAGCGCACGGAGACCGGTCAGCGCCGCGTCCCCGACGAGCCGCGGCCGATGCCGAAGGTCACGAACGAGAGCCCCGAAGCCGCTCCTCCCTCTTCTTGGCGAAAGCGTGGCAGAACTCCCTTAAACGAACGCTTAAGCCCGTGTTCCCGCCTTCTCCACCCTTCGGTCCCCCTCCGGGGCGCCACCGGCGGGGCCGCCGGAACGGAGTTTCGTTTTGCCTGCAATTCAAGGGTCTTAACAGCCTCGGTTAAAGCCGTGGGGGATTTAACCTTTCGTTCATCCTATTCGCAGATTCCGCCCGGATCTTCTCCGCCGAGCCGGTGCGGCACGTTATGATGCATCACCTTTGATCCGTTTGTGGGCACCCGGCAGCCTCTTCATGTTTTCGATCCTGCGTTTCATCCTCATCGTCGGCGTGATCTTCTACTATTCGCCCGTCCGCAATCGCGGCGAGGCGCCGGACCCCGTCCTGGATTTCCTCACCCCCAGGAACACCGAGCAGGCAGCGCCTGTGACGCCGCCCCTCCCCTCGGACGGGGCGTCCGGTCATCTCGAAACCGTGTGGCAGGCCCTGCCGGAAAGCGCCAAGCAGGCCGTGGTCAACAAGATCCTCACCACGTCCGGCCTCACGCCGGCGGCCACGAAGGCATCCGACACCCTCAGGCCGGAAGACCGCGCGTCGTCGGCAGCCAAACCCCGCGGCTGATCGCGGCTGCAAGGTCGCCAAACGCTTCCACAGGGATTATATGACCGGCAGACAAAGCAGGAATGCCATGCTGCCGACCATTGACGAGATCGTCTCCAACTTCGAGCTCCTCGACGAGTGGGAAGAGCGCTATCGCTACGTGATCGAGCTGGGGCGGATGATGGAGCCGCTTCCGGCGGAGGCCCATACCGACGCCAACAAGGTGAAGGGCTGCGCGAGCCAGGTCTGGATCGAAACGCGCCTCGAGCACGGCGACGGCAGGCCCGCGCTTCACCTTCTCGGAGACAGCGACGCCCATATCGTGCGCGGCCTCGTGGCCCTCATGATCGCGCTCTACAACGGCAAGACGCCGGAGGAGGCCCTCGCCACCGACGCCCTTGCCCTGTTCAAGGAACTCGGCCTGGCGGAGCATCTGACGCCGCAACGGTCGAACGGCGTCAGATCCATGGTCGAGCGCATCCGCCGCGACGCCCAGATGGCGCTGGCGACGTCCTAGGCTATCGGCGGGCCGATTCCGGCAGGAGCCGGGACCCTGCCCTTCAAACCCGCCCGCCGTCGATCACCACCGCCTGCCAGGCCCTGATCCCCCGCGAGGCCGCGGGGCCGCGGGCCGCCGATTCGATCCCGTAATGCTCCGCCAGCCTGGCCAGGGCCATTCTCACCACGATCTTGGCGGAACGCGGGGGCCAGCGCCGTTCCCGCTCGATCAGCTCCAGGCCTTTGAGGAAGCCGCAGAGATCCATGAGGAGGTCGCTG
>DASRWK010000165.1:0-5799 GCA_035776715.1 Microvirga sp. | reverse complement strand
GCGATGGAGGAGCGCAGGGAATCCTGCGAAACCCTGGCGATGTCCTGTCCGTCGATGAGGACGCGCCCTCCCTCCACGTCGTGAAGACGCAGGAGCAGCGAGGTGATGGTGGTCTTGCCCGCGCCGCTGGTGCCCACAAGTCCCACCTTCTCCCCGGCTCGGATCGTGAGGTCGAGGCCCTCGATGACGCCCTCCTCCCTGCCGTAGTGGAAGGAGACGTTCTCGAAACGGATCTCTCCTCGGGTGACCTTGAGGTGCGGAGCCTGGGGTGCGTCCACGAGCCCGTGCGGGCGGGCGATGGTCTGCATGCTCTCCTGGACCGTACCGATATTCTCGAAGACGTCGCGCACCGTATGCATGACCCAGCCGGACATGGCGAGGATCCGCATCACGAGGGCGAGCCCGGCGGCGGCCTCGCCGCTGGTCATGTCGCCCCGGCTCCACAGGAGCACGGAGCAGGTCCCGGTGGCGGCCAGGAGCAGGCTGTTCATCACGGACAGGAGACCCGCGACGGCGGAATTGAGCCTCAAGGACCGAAGGAACGCATCCGTATTGGCCCGCACGGCCTCCCTGACGGCCGAACGCTCCTCGTCGGCCCGGGCGAAGAGCTTGACCGTGAGGATGTTGGTATAGCTGTCGACCACGCGGCCCACGAGGGTAGAGCGGGTGTCCGCCACCCTGAGGGAGCGCTCCTTGGCGCGCGGCACGAAGAAGCGCAGGAGAACGGCATAGCCGATGATCCAGAGCCCCATTGGCAGGGCGAGCCACGGGCTGACGCTGGAAAAGACTCCCAGCGCCGTGACCGCATAGATCGCGACGTAAAGCAGCGTGTCGATCAGGGTCACGGCGATGCTGCGGATCGCCCCGCCGCCCTGCATGATGCGATTGGCGAGACGACCCGCGAAATCGGCCTGGAAATAGCTCACCGCATGGCCCAACGTGTAAACATGGGTTCGCCAGCGGATCATGTTGGTGCTCTGCGGGATGATCACCTGGTTGGAGATCAGCTCATGCGCGAAGTTCAGGGCTGGCCTGACGAAAACGACGAGGGCCGCCATCACCAGGAGCGTGGTGCCGTGCTCGGCCCAGATCCGGTCCGGCGTCGAACTGGCCAGGATGTCCACCAGCCAGCCAAGCAGGATGTAGAGGGACGATTCGAACAGGCCGGCGACCAGCGCCACGAAGAACAGGATGATGAGCCAGAAGCGGACGGGCCTCAGATAATGCCAGGTGAAGGCCCCCACATTGTTCGGCGGCGTCTCGGTTTCATCGAACGGTGCGAACGGATCGATCCGCTTTTCCAGCCACCGGAACATTCCCTTCCCCGTTTCTCTGTCCTGGTCCCTGCTTAACACTGGCGGGACCGAAAGCGTTCACTTGACGTGGGCCGCTCCTGCACCGATGAGGGTGCCATGCCTCGTCTCGCCATATTCCAGCCGGACATCCCGCAGAACACCGGCACCATGCTGCGTCTTGCCGCCTGCCTCGACGTTCCCGTGGAGATCATCGAGCCTGCGGCCTTCGACGTGTCGGACCGCAATCTCCGCCGCTCCGGCATGGACTATCTCAACCACGTGGCGATCACGCGTCACATCTCGTGGCGCGCTTTCGAGGAATGGCGGCGCGGCCTTGGAGGCCGCCTGGTGCTCGCCACCACGAAGGGCGCCGTACCCTACACGGATTTCCGTTACGACCCGGAGGACATCATCCTGGTCGGCCGCGAATCCGCCGGTGTGCCGGACGAGGTCCATGCGGCAGCCGACGCCAGGATCGTCGTACCCATGCAGGCAGGCATGCGCTCGCTCAACGTGGCTGTGACGGCCGCCATGATCCTCGGTGAAGCCCTGCGGCAGACCGGCTCCTTCCCTCCTCCCACGCCAACCGATATGTGAGGCGCTCACCCATGACCGACAAAGCCGATATCGAACGCCTGCAGATCGAAGCTCCTCTCTGGTTCGCCTCCCTGCGCGACCGGATCTGCTCTGCCTTCGAGGCAATCGAGGACGAGGTCACGGCCCCCCTGCCCCCGGAGGCATCGGGGGCAGGCCGTTTCGAGCGCACGCCCTGGGAGCGGAAGGATCATAGCGGCGCACCGGGCGGCGGCGGTGTCATGTCGATGATGCGTGGGCGCGTATTCGAGAAGGTAGGCGTGCATGTCTCGACCGTCCACGGCGAGTTCGCGCCGGAATTCCGGGGCCAGATTCCCGGTTCCGACCAGGATCCGCGCTTCTGGGCCGGCGGCATCTCGCTCATCGCCCATCCGTGGAACCCGAACGTACCCACCGTCCACATGAACACGCGCTTCGTGGTGACCACGAAGGCATGGTTCGGCGGCGGGGCGGACCTCACGCCCGTGCTCGACCGCCGCAGGACCCAGGACGATCCCGACAGCATCAGCTTCCACGCCGCAATGGAAGAGGCCTGCCGCCGCCACGCTCCGCAAGGCTCCTACGAGAAGTACAAGAAGTGGTGCGACGAGTATTTCTTTCTCAAGCACCGGCACGAGCCGCGTGGCATCGGCGGCATCTTCTATGACTATCACTGGACCGGAAATCCGGACGAGGACCTGGCCTTCACCAAGGACGTGGGCGAAGCCTTTCTGAAGGTCTATCCCGAGATCGTGCGCCGCAACGTCACGACAGGCTGGACGGAGGAGGACCGCATCGAGCAGCAGGTGCGGCGCGGCCGCTACGTGGAGTTCAATCTGCTCTACGACCGCGGCACGATCTTCGGTCTCAAGACCGGCGGCAACATCGCCTCGATCCTGTCCTCAATGCCGCCGACCGTGCGGTGGCCGTAAGCTGCGCGCCCTCCACGTCACGACTGTCCCCGGAACAGGTCCGGGGACGACCTGATTCTCAGGCTCTTGGCAGAACCCGCTCCAGCAGATCCTTCGCGTAGTCCTTGTCCGTGCGGCACCCTTCCGCGAGCCATGCCTGACGCGCCAAGCCGAGAACCTCCCCGATCCTCGGCCCCTTCGGAACGCCGCGCGCGACAAGATCGGCGCCGCGCAGCGGAAACACCGGCACGGGCTCCGCTCCGCTTCGATAGAGGTCGAGAGCCTCCCGGGCTTGTTTCTCGATCACGGGCGACGGCTCTCCGTCGAGAGTGGCGAGGACGACGCTCAGCGTTTCGACGCCGTGATCCGCCAGGAGGCGACGGATGGCATTGGCGTCGAGCGGCAGAGACCAGGCTTTGAGAACGGCGAGCAGCCGCGCATAGGCCGCGAGCCTCCTGTGTTCGTCGTTGGACAGCCTCAGATGCTCACGCAGGCGATCCGCATCCTCTTCGACCATCACGCCGAGCGCAGCAAGACGCCAGATGGCGACCCGATCGTTTCTGTCGAAGGCGGCAATCCTGCCGAAACGTCCGAATTCCGCGGCCCCGGCGAGCAGCCAGGTGAGGAAGCCATGTCCGGCGAGAACACGGAGCGTGTCCTCCGCGCGTTGCGCCACGAGGAGTCTGAGAAGCTCGTGGCGGATCCGCTCCTTGGACAGGATCGACAAGCCCTGCCGCTCCGCGCCGGATGCAGCGAGACCCTCCGGATCGGGGTCGTCCTGCGCATACTCCGCATGGAAGCGGAAAAACCGCATGATGCGTAAGAAATCCTCACGAATGCGCGTTCTCGCATCGCCGATGAAGCGCACCCGCCGCGCCTGGAGATCGGCAATCCCGTTTGTGTAGTCGTAAAGCCGCCCGTCGATGCCCAGCGACAATGCGTTGATGGTGAAATCGCGCCGCCTGGCGTCGAGCACGAAGTCACGCCCGAAATGCACGATGGCCTGACGTCCGTTGGTCTCCACATCGACGCGCAGGGTCGTGACCTCGAAGGGCTCGCCATCGACGATTATCGTGATGGTGCCGTGTTCGATACCGGTCGGAACGGACTTGAACCCGGCCTCGTCCGCGCGTTTCACCATGGCTTCGGGCAGCATGGTAGTGGCGCAATCCACCTCCGTGACGGCTCGCCCGAGCAGGGCGTTGCGCACGGCGCCGCCGACGACGCGGGTCTCCTCGCCCTTGCCGTTGAAGGCTTCGAGAAGGCGGCGCAGCTGCGGGCGCTCGAGCAGACCGAAAAGCGCATTGTGATCGAGGCTCTGGTTCACTGAAACCGTCCCGGAACGACTCGCCCATCTTCCATATGTGTCGGCACGAAGGCACCGGTCTGGCCATCGGTCGTCAGGCCCGTGACAACGAGCGAGGCGATGACCATGACCAGCCCGGCGATGGCGAGCCAGAGCGATTGATCGCTCCACGAGGACCAGGCCAGAGCGTTGCGGCGACGGGCCACGAGATACAGGCCGAAGAGAACGAAGGGCAGGAAGAACAGCACCAGTCCTTGCAAGAACGCGCGTGTCACTTTGTGTAAAGCCTTTCATAGAGATTGCGGATGATGCCAGCCGTCACCCCCCAGATATAGCGTCCCTCGTATGGCATCGCATAATAGCGGCGCAGCCGGCCCTTCCATTCGCGGGAATGGAGCTCGTGACGCGCCGGGTCCATGAGGAAGCTCAGCGGCACCTCGAAGGCATCGGCCACCTCATGCGGATTGATGTTGAGGGTGTAGGACGGCGAGACGCGCGCCACAACGGGAATCACCAGATAATTGGTGGTCGACAGGTAGGCATCGAGATAGCCGAGCAGACCGATGAAGCGGCTGTCGAGTCCGATCTCCTCTTCAGCCTCGCGGCAGGCCGCCGCCAGAATAGATTCATCCGTCGGATCGACCCGGCCGCCGGGAAACGCGATCTGCCCGGAATGCTGGCGAAGCGCCGCGGAGCGCTCGGTCAGGAGCAGGGTCGGTTCCTCGCGCATCACGACGGGCACCAGAACGGCGGCGGGCTTCGGATCGAGGGGAAGGGTCAGCGGCACGCTGTCGAGGCTGTGATCGCCGCGTGGATTGGATAGCGCATCCTCCAGATGCGGCGGCTCGGGCCGCAGCCGCTCGCCGGCCAGCGTCAGGAAATCCGGCCTGTCCAGGGGGGCGGCCCTCATGAAAACTCCTTCAAGTCCGCGACGGAGGCGATGGGAAAGAAAGCATCCCTGACAGCGAGGCCGAATAGGTCCCGCCCTTCGACCTGTCGCTCCTCGGCGAGGGCGATCAGGTCCATGGCGAGAGAACGGGTGACAAGGGCCCACAGGTCCCCACGGACCTTCACATAGGGCTTCACACCGCCATGGTCGTCCTCCTCGAAGCGCAGAGGATTGTCCGGTCCTACCTGTACCAGATCGTCCACATTCGTCCGGAAGGCAATCTGACGGGTGCCCCCTTCTCCCTCGACCGCCATCTCCACGGCAAGGAAGGGGGCGTCCGCCACGGCAATCCCCACCCGCTCGACGGGGGTAACGAGCACGTAGCGCTCGGGATCCTTGCGCAGAACGGTGGAGAACAGCCTGACGAGGGCGGGTCGGTTGATGGGCGATCCCATGTAATGCCAGGAGCCGTCGGCAGCGATGCGCATGTCGATCTCGCCGCAATAGGGCGGGTTCCAGCGCTCCACCGGAGGGGGGCCCTTTCGCTTGGAATCGGGGCCAAGCGCCGCCGGGAGGCGGGTCAGGGCAGTGCCGGGGGTCGGGGTATTGGAAACGGTCATGACACAAGCGTGAACAAGAAAATGGACTCCGAGGATCGACGAAAGGCTGCCGTCGGCTACTTCCTAAGCATAGAGTCCCCGACCGCCACATCCAATCCTTCGGCCTCATCCGCTGCGGCGCATCGACCCTTGCCACTCGATAGGGATCGAAGGCAAACTAGATGTTTGGGGGCTTATGCAACGAGAGGGAGAGTGACCTCATGAC
>DASRWK010000164.1:0-7683 GCA_035776715.1 Microvirga sp. | reverse complement strand
AGCCCCGCGCGCGGCTGACGGACAATCGAGCGACACGATCATCCCCGGGGTCTCCTCCGGGGATTTTCATTTGAAGCGAGCCATTGCTTGAAGAGCAGAGCCGAAGCGGCGATAAAGTCACCATGACCGAAACAGATACCGACCCTTTCCTCGAGATCGGCCGCAAGATCTTTGCGGGCGAGGCGGATTTCATCTGGGCAGCGAATTCCCTGAAGAATCTGCCGCCCATGACCAAGGTGGAGATCGCCTTCGCCGGCCGCTCCAACGTGGGCAAGTCGAGCCTCGTAAACGCCCTCACCGGGCGCAACACGCTCGCCCGCACCTCGCATACGCCCGGGCGAACCCAGCAGCTCAACTTCTTCAATATCGGCGACCGCCTCCACCTCGTAGACATGCCCGGCTATGGCTATGCAGCGGTGGACAAGGAGAAGGTTCACGCCTGGACGCAACTGATCCACGACTATCTGCGCGGCCGCGCTAGCCTCGCCCGCGTCTATGTGCTGATCGACGCCCGTCATGGCATCAAGCCCGTCGACGAGGGCGTCCTCGAGACCCTCGGCACCGCAGCGGTCTCCTATCAGGTCGTGTTGACGAAGGCGGACGAGCTGAAGAAGGGCGAACTCGAGAAGCGGATCGCCACCACGATGGAGCAGATCTCGAAACGGGCCGCAGCTTACCCCGAGGTGCTGCCCACATCGAGCCGCACGGGTTTCGGCATCCCGGAGCTGCGGGCCGGAATCGCCCGGCTTCTCAGCGAAAGAGGCGCCCTATGAACCTGGCGGGCCGCCTCCTCATTGCTGCAGCCGGCCTCTCCGGCGCCTTGGGCGTGGGCCTTTCGGCAGCTGCCGCGCACATTACGGGCGGCAATCTCACCACGGCCGCACAGTTCCTCCTGTTTCACGCCCCCGGTCTGCTTGCCTTGTCAGCCCTGATCGCGACCGGATCCGTCCATCCGACCCTCGCCCAGGTTGCCGGCTACGTTCTGATTCTGGGCATTGCACTCTTCTGCGGCGACCTCTCCCGCCGAGCCTTCGCAGGCGTCGCGCTCTTCCCCAGGGCCGCACCTGTGGGCGGCATTCTTCTGATGCTCGGCTGGATTCTGGTGGCGGTATCGGCCCTTCTTCGCGTCCGAGGCTGACGGTGTCCCGTGAGCCTGCCGTCGGTGGGCTGTGTGGGACCAGGGGTCCGCGACGGCGGCCTGAGGGGCCACGTCCGTGAAAAGGGACCTCGGTTTTCCGCACATGGCGACGCGTCACTTCAGGAAATGACCATCGGGACACTCCCAAAAGTGCATTCCACTTTCGGGTCCGATGCTCTAGAACGCAGGCCGTTTCGTCCTCATTCCACCCGCTGGAGCCGCCCATGCCCGATTCCAAACAGCTCCCCGACGTCCACGTGCAGGCCGAGGTGCTTGTGCAGGCCCTGCCGCACATGCAGCGCTATGATCAGCAGGTCGTCGTGATCAAGTATGGCGGCCATGCCATGGGCGACCGGGCGGCCGCCGAGGATTTCGCCGAGGACGTTGTGCTCCTCGAGCAGTCGGGCATCAAGCCCATCGTTGTCCATGGCGGCGGTCCCCAGATCGGCAAGATGCTGGAAAAGCTCGGGATCAAGTCGGAGTTCAAGGGCGGCCTTCGGGTGACGGACCACGCCACGGTCGAGGTCGTGGAGATGGTGCTCGCCGGCTCCATCAACAAGCAGATCGTGGGCTGGATCGGCACCGAAGGCGGAAAGGCGGTGGGTCTGTCGGGCAAGGACGGCAACATGGTCATCGCCCGCAAGGCGACCCGCACTGCCGTGGATCCCGAGTCCAACATCGAGAAGGTGGTGGACCTCGGCTTCGTCGGCGAGCCCGAAAAGGTTAACCGCGAAGTCCTGGACCAGGTGCTCAGCGCCGAACTGATTCCGGTTCTTGCCCCGGTGGCCATCGGCCAGGATGGGCAGACCTACAACGTCAATGCGGATACATTCGCGGGCGCCATCGCCGGGGCCATGACGGCCAAGCGCCTTCTTCTGCTGACGGATGTTCCGGGGGTTCTGGACAAGAACAAGAACCTGATCCCGGAAATGACCATCGAGGATTGCCGCCGCCTCATCGCCGACGGCACCATTACCGACGGCATGATCCCGAAGATCGAGACCTGCATCTATGCCCTGGAACGGGGCGTGGAGGCGGTGGTCATCCTGGACGGCAAAGTGCCCCACGCAGTTCTTCTGGAGCTGTTCACGGACCATGGTGCGGGCACGCTGATCCGGCGGGGCTGAGCCCCCTTTTCGCCGGCCCGAACAATCCCTATATTACCGGCAGTGGGGCCGCACGGCCCCATTGTCGTCTCTGGAACCCATGAACGCCAAACCACCTGTCGAGAACCACCTGTCGTCCCCCGAATCCCGCGCCTTCTCGCATGTGGACACGTGGATCTTTGACCTAGACAATACTCTCTATCCGCACACTTCGCGGGTCTGGCCGCAGATCAACGAGCGCATCACCCTCTATATTGCGGAGCTCTTCGGGCTGGACGGCATGTCCTCCAGGGCATTGCAGAAGTATTTCTATCATAAGTACGGCACGACCCTGCGCGCTCTGATCGACGAATACGATATCGACCCGCACGATTTCCTCGATTTCGCGCACGACATCGATCACACCGATATCGAGCTGAACCCCAGTCTGGGCAAAGCGATCGAGAAGCTGCCGGGACGCAAGCTGATCCTCACCAATGGTTCGCGCAAGCACGCGGAGAACGTGGCGAAGAAGATCGGCATTCTGGACCACTTCGAGGATGTGTTCGATATCGCCGCATCCAATTTCGTGCCCAAGCCCGAGCGGCGCGCCTATGAGAGCTTTCTCGACAAGCACGGCGTCGAGCCCTCCCGCTCGGCCATGTTCGAGGATATTGCCAAGAACCTCGCCGTGCCGCATCAACTCGGCATGACGACGACATTGATCGTGCCGAAAACGGTCGACCCGTTTCGCGAGAGCTTCGAGCAGGAAGCGGTGAAGACGCCCGATATCGACTACATCACGAATGATCTCGCGGAGTTCCTGCGCTCCTACGCACTGCCGGCGGAATAAACGCCTCCTCAAATGGAAATGGCCTCCCGAAGGAGGCCATTTCGCTTTTGGCTGAAGATCACTTTACGCAGCCTGCGTATTGATCTTGCTCTCGGCAATGCGGTTGAGCTTCTGATCGGTCGCCTTTTCCTGATCGAGAATCTGATGAAGGACGCCTGCGCAATCGTCCCGCCCGAGTTGCTTGGCCCATGCCACGAGGGTGCCGTAGCGGGTGATCTCGTAATGCTCAACGGCCTGGGCGGCGGCAAGAAGCGCAGCGTCGAGAACCTGCGGATCATCGATGTCGCCGGCGATTTCCTGCGCCTCATCGATAATCCCGTCAATCGCCGGGCAGGTCACGCCCTTCGGATCGTGGCCGTGCATGCGAAAGACCTGCTCGACCATTTGAATCTGCTGCTGGGTCTCGCCCAGATGCGTCTGGAAAGCCTGCTTCAATTGAGGATCGGAAGCTTGCTCGATCATCTGCGGCAGAGCTTTCGTGATCTGCTGCTCCGCGTAGTAAATGTCCTGCAGGGTGTGAACAAAAAGGTCGTCCAGCGACTTGATGTCTTTCGACAGAAGGCCCATGGCGCTCAATCCTTCCTATGTTGTGATCGCATGCAATATGCAAGCGCCAGCATCCGCTTGGCGCGACGGCTAGAGTTGAGAGAACGTCGGGGGTGAAAGGCGGTTCCGGGCTATTCGACGATGCGCAAATCACGCCCCTGAGGGCGTCGCAGCTCGGCACGAGCCTGCGCATCTCCATCGTCGAATTCCAGCGCCTCGATCCGCTCGCCACGCTTGGCAATCTTTTCCGTCGAGACGCGGATCTGGGCCACATCGTCCTGCGCCTGCCGGAAATGGGCATCAAGCTTGGCCACTCGGCTGTCGAGACGGCCGACATCCTCAAGCAGTTTCTGCACCTCGATCTGGATCACGCGCGCTTCCTCGCGGATACGGGCATCGCGGACGAGCGCCTGCATGACCTGGATGGCGAGAGACAGGAGCGATGGGGAGACGATGACGACGCGCGCGCGATGCGCCTTCTGCACCACATCGTCGAAATGCTCGGCGAGATCCGCGTAGATCGACTCCGCCGGGACAAAGAGCATGGCGATGTCTTGCGTCTCGCCGGGAATGAGGTACTTCTCCGAAATGTCCTTCACATGGACGAGCATGTCGCTACGCACCCTCGCGGCGGCACGGGCGCGCGCCTCCTCGCCCCTCGCCTCGCGGAACGCGGTGAAGCCCTCCAGCGGGAACTTGGCGTCGATCACGAGGCCCCGCGCGTCTCCCGGCAGCCGCACGAGGCAGTCGGGGCGGGTGCGGTTGGAGAGCGTGGCCTGGAACTCGAACGCATTCGCGGGAAGCCCGTCACGGATGATCGCCTCCATCCTGCCTTGGCCGTACGCGCCGCGGCTCTGCTTGTTGGCGAGAACGTCCTTCAGGCCCACGAGTTCGCTCGTGAGCGTGCCGAGGTTCTGCTGCGCCGCATCGATGACGGCGAGCCGCTCGTTGAGCTTCGACAGGTTCTCGCTCTGACGGCGTGTGGAAGCCTCCAGCCCCTGCCCGACCCGGTGCTGCAGCCCGTCGATGCGTTCGGAGATCATGCGCACGAAATCGCTCTGGCGGGAGCCGAAGACCTCCGCCATGGTCTGCATCCGCCCGGTCATTTCGGCCTGAATCCGGGTCAGCTCCGCCACCCTGTCCTCCATTTCCCGGGCGCGCTCTTCCGCAAGTGCTGCCTCAAAGGCCTTCTCGCGGCGGGTCCTCAGAAGCAGCACGGTGACGAGGGTCAGGAGCAGAAGGCTCAACGCCGCCATGCCGGTCACGATATGCCCCCAGGTCAGGGCGCGAGTGCCGAGGATCAGGACGATATCGTTCATAGTCACGCTTTCGGTTGACGGCGGCATCCGAACATATCACGAACGATTTGACCATCCTCCTGCGAGCCCTTATCTCCCGCGATCATGAGCATCAGACCCCTTGTCATCCTTCCCGATTCCAAGCTCCGCCTGGTTTCCGAGCCCATTAAGGAAATCACCAAGGAGATTCGCCAGCTGGCCGACGACATGCTGGACACCATGTACGACGCCCCCGGCGTGGGCCTTGCCGCAGTCCAGATCGGCGTCCCCGTGCGGATGGTCACCATGGATGTGTCCAAATCCGAGGACGAACGCCAGCCCATGGTGCTCATCAACCCAGAGATCACCTGGGCTTCCGAGGAGAAGCGGGTTTACGAGGAGGGCTGCCTCTCGATCCCGGAATACTACGAGGAGGTCGAGCGACCGGACCGTGTACGCTTCCGTTACACGAACCTCCAGGGAGAGGTGATCGAGCAGGAGGCTGACGGTCTTCTGGCCACCTGCGTGCAGCATGAGATCGATCACCTGAACGGCGTTTTGTTCATCGATTATCTGTCCAAGCTCAAGCGGGACCGAGTGATGACCAAGTTCAAGAAGGCCGCCAAGCGCGGGGTCGGGGCATGAGCCTGCGCATCGTCTTCATGGGCACGCCCGACTTCGCGGTCCCCACGCTCGCCGAAATCGTCGGCCAGGGGCACGAGGTCGTGGCCGTCTACACCCGCGAGCCCGCGGCGGCGGGCCGGGGCATGGAGCTGAAGCCCTCCCCCGTGCACCGGATGGCGGAGCGGTTCGGCCTCCCTGTCTTCACACCCAAGACCCTGCGCACGGAAGAGGCGGTCGAGACATTCCGGAGCCTCAATGCGGATGTTGCCGTGGTGGTCGCCTACGGCATGATCCTGCCGAAAGCCGTTCTGGAGGCGCCGCAGCTCGGCTGCCTCAATCTCCACGCCTCGCTCCTCCCGCGCTGGCGCGGCGCGGCTCCGATTCAGCGGGCCATCATGGCAGGCGACAAGGAAACCGGTGTCGCCGTCATGAAGATGGAGGAAGGCCTCGACACCGGTCCCGTTGCCATGGTCGAGAAGGTAGCGATCGCTCCAGACATGAGCGCCGGGGAACTCCATGACAGGCTGATGGTGCTGGGCGCCGATCTGATGGTTCGTGCCCTGGCTGCGCTCTCACGCGGAGGCCTGAGCTTCACGCCGCAGCCGGAGGAGGGCGTGACCTACGCCCACAAGCTCAAGAATGAGGAAGCCCGAATCGACTGGTCGAAACCCGCGCAGGCCGTACATGATCACATCCGGGGCCTATCGCCCTTCCCTGGGGCATTCTTCCCCCTCGATTTCGGCAAGGGCCAGGAACGTGTGAAGGTCCTGAAAGCCACCCTCGGGAAAGGCTCGGGCGATGCGGGAACGCTTCTCGACACCGATGGTTCGGTATCCTGTGGCGACGGAGTTGTTCGCCTGATTCAGGTTCAGCGGGCCGGCAAGGGGCCAGTCGCCTTCGATGAGTTCCTTCGCGGCGTGAGGATCGGTCCGGGCGCTCGCTTTTCGTGAGGTATATCCATGGACATCCGCGTGGAGGAAACCGCCGATTGGTCTGCGCTCTACGCCGTCTACGAGGCTGCCTTTCGGCAATCGAGTGAAGCCGATCTCGTGCATCGGCTCCACGACGACGGA
This sequence comes from Microvirga sp., assembly GCA_035776715.1. GTDB lineage: Bacteria > Pseudomonadota > Alphaproteobacteria > Rhizobiales > Beijerinckiaceae > Microvirga. Next base: position 1,087 of record DASRWK010000164.1, on the reverse strand, counting down.
GAGCTGACCCTGTCCCTCACGGCGTATGCCGACAAGCCGGCCGGACACGTGGCCTTTTCACAGCTGACCTTTCACGAAACCCCTTCCCTCAAAGGTTGCGCCCTGGCTCCGCTGGCGGTCGCTCCCGCATTCCAAAGGAAAGGGGTCGGTTCGACCCTCGTACGGTACGGTCTCGGGAGGCTCAGGGACGATGGATACTCCCTCGTCCTGGTTCTCGGCGACCCGGACTATTACGCCCGCTTCGGCTTCACGCCCGCTCTGGCAACCCGGTTGAAAACCCCTTATGACGGGCCTTATCTCCAGGCCCTTGCTCTTTCCGAGAAGGGAAAAGAGGCCCATGGCCTAGTGTCCTATGCTCGGGCCTTTGCAGAATTGAAGTGACATGCCCCGCTACAAGCTCGTCGTGGAATACGACGGCACGCCCTTCACAGGCTGGCAGCATCAAACGAACGGCCTTTCCGTCCAGCAGGCCGTGGAGGATGCCATCGCAGGTTTCACCGGTGAGACCGTCCGCATCCATTGCGCGGGGCGCACGGATTCCGGCGTCCATGCGACCCATCAGGTCGTCCATGTGGACCTCGCAAGGGAATGGCGCCCCGACACGGTTCGCGATGCGACTAACGCTCACCTGAGGCCCGCTCCGGTTGCCGTCGTCTCGGCCCAGATCGTGCCCGAGACGTTCAGCGCGCGCCTCTCCGCCATCCAAAGACATTATGTCTATCGCATCCTCAACCGCCGCGCTCCGCCGACGCTCGATGCCTCGCGCGTATGGCATGTGGCCTGGCCTCTCGATGCGGCCATCATGCACGAGGCTGCGCAAACGCTCATAGGCCGGCACGATTTCACCACCTTCCGGGCAGCGGAGTGCCAGGCGAGCAGCCCGATCCGCACCCTCGACCGGCTGGATGTGGAGCGTATCGGCGATGAAATTCGGATCTACGCCTCCGCCCGCTCGTTCCTGCATCATCAGGTGCGCTCGATGACGGGAACCCTGGAACGTGCAGGAGCCGGACGCTGGTCGGTCGCGGAGGTGCGTGCGGCCCTTGAGGCCCGCGACCGGACCCGCTGCGGTCCCATGGCGCCACCG
>DASRWK010000163.1:0-5447 GCA_035776715.1 Microvirga sp. | reverse complement strand
AAATAAGAAAAAGATCAAGTCTGTACGATATGCCGCACCGAGTCCTGGTTACCCCTTAAGAGGTAGCGACCTCCGCGCGGCTGATCAGTTCCCCGGCGACATCGCCGATTTTAGGCGGCTCCTCCCGGATGAACGGCAGCGGTCGGCAGACGGAGAGCGCAGCCAGTCCGAATCGGGCGGTCATGAGCCCGTTCAGCACGCCCTCGCCCAGCTTCGCCGAGATCCGGGCAGCCAGCCCCAGCCCAAGCACCTGCTGCATCAGGCTGTCCCCCACGGCCACTCCCCCCGTGACGGCAAGGTGGTTCAGGGCCGCCTTGGCCAGCCGCAGGAAGCCGAAAAGGCCGGGTCTGCCGCCATAGATCCGCGCCAGGGTGCGCAGCAGCCGCACGCCCGCGAAAGTCACAAAGGCCACGTCCACGATGGCGCGGGGGCTGACGGCCGTGACCAGGGACACCTGCCTGGCCGCGGACGCGATCGCGCGCTTGGCCTGCACGTCGAGGGGTGCGAGCAGCTCGCGCTCGGCGATGGCCAGGCGGTCATCCGCATCGATGATCTCGTCCGTCAGCTCCTGAAGCCGGGCCCTGCCTTTCACGGAACCGCTCCTGGTCCCATAGAGGCTCACGAGATCGGCCACGATGCCCTTGGCCGCCTTGTGATCCTTCACGGCCAGGGCGTCGACGGCCGCTTCGCGCAGCTTCTCGATCTTCTGCTCCCGCAGGATTCCCGACACCTCGCGCCACAGGAGAGCCAGGAAGGCGAAGGCCGCAATGGCGGCGAGGGCAAGGGCCATCCAACCGAGCCAGGGCGCGACGGCGTAGAGCTCGACGATCAGGTTTTCGAGGGCGAGCCCGAGCCCCAGGACGAGAAGGCCGGACAGGGCCGAGAGCAGAATGCCCGTCCACGGCGCTCGCCGCCGCCGGGTCATGGGCACGATGACGCCGTCCGCCGCCTCGATGGCGTCGAAGGGCTCCTCGGTGACTTCGATCGAGCCTCCGGTCACGTTGGGATCGTCGAGGCGGAAGGCGCGAGGTTGGCGGCTCATGCGAAACGGTCCCCCAGCAGGAATTCAAGGGCGCGGTCGAGGCGGATATGAGGCATCTTCGCCATGCGGCCCGCCGCGTCGACGGGCAGCTTCGGCGGCCTGAAACGGGGAAAGCGCAGAGAGCCGGGCTCGATGGCTCCCTGGAAGATGGCCTCCGCAGTCTCGGGCAGCTCGCCCGGAAAGATCGCGGCCTCCGTCTCGCCGTCGAAGATCTCGGCTCCCACCCGCTCGCCCGCCTCCGGCACGCCGGCCACGGCCCGAAGGGTCTCCCGGCCCTCGCGCACCGTGGTCTCGCGCGTCGCCCGCACCGAGGCCAGCGCCACCGTGCCGACCCGCGCGCCCGCCGCCTCCGTGCGGCGCGAGGCGCGGTTCACGAGAAGGCGCAGGACTGCGTCGAGCCGGTCATGATCGGTATGGTGGATGTGATCGGCCTTGGTGGCGGCGAACAGCACCCGGTCGGCGCGAGGCGAGAACAGGCGGGATAACAGCGTGTTGCGCCCGATCCGGAACGCCAGGAGCACCTGGTCGAGCGCCTCCTCCAGTTCGGCCAGGGCCGCAGGTCCCGCATCGATGGCCGCCAGCACGTCGACCAGCACGATCTGCCGGTCGATGCGCTGGAAATGATCGCGGAAAAAGGGCCTCACGACATGCGTCTTGTAGGCCTCGAAGCGGCGCTCCATGAGAGCCGCGAAGCTGCCGGGCGCGATGGCCTGTCCACGGGGCAGGTCGAGAGGCGCGAAGGTGAGCGCCGGCGAGCCCGCCAGGTCGCCCGGCATGAGGAACCGCCCGGGTGGCGTCGTCGCCACGGCCTCCGCCCCCGAGCGGAGCGCCAGCAGATAATCCTTGAAGACGTCGCTCGCCTTCGATGCCAGCACCTCGTCGGCGGGCCCTGTCGGATCGAGTGTCTTCAGCGCCTCGTGCCAGCGGCCCGCCACGGCCGCCCGGTCACGGCGGCGGCTGGCTTCGACCGTCTGGCGGGACCATTCGACATAGCCCGCATCGAGGAGCGCCAGATCGAGCAGCCACTCGCCGGGATAGTCGACGATGTCGAGGGCCAGCGATGCCGGGCCGGGACGCCACCCCGCTTTGCGCTCATATTCGACATCCACTCGCAACTCACTGATCCGGCTCGTGGATTGCGGCCAGCGGCGCTCCTGCGTGAGCGCCTCCATGTGCTCCTCGAAAGGAAAGCGCGGCACCGCGTCGTCAGGCTGAGGGCTGAGATGCGCCCGCCGGATGCGCCCCTCCGCGGAGGGTCGGAAGGCGGGAAGACTGGTGCCCCGCGTCAGGTGATGAACGAGTGCCGTGGTGAACACGGTCTTTCCGGAGCGGGCGAGACCTGTGACGCCGAGGCGGAGAGAGGGCTGGATCAGTTGGCCGGACGCTTCCCAAAGGGATTGTGCGGCAGCGCCCATGCGGGAGGGAATGTCGGTAAGAGGCGGCACGCGGAACCTGGACTTTGCTGAGCTTGGGATCACATGGGGGTCGCCAAGCGGAATATAAAGCACAGGTTTAGCATTTCCTCCGTCCGGAAAGTGAAAGCCCGCCGGAGCGCTTCTCTCCGGCGGGCTCTCGCTGAAGCGGGGACTTCCTAAACGACATAGAAGTCGGCAGAGGTCATCTTGAGGCCCGCAGCCACTTTGGCGAAGATCACCGCGGCTCCCTTGCCCGATCCATCCGCGTCATAGGACAGATAGCCGGTCTTCTTGTCGTAGATGATCCGGTCGTATGGATCCGTCGCCTTGCTGCCGACGGTGAAGTACTTGGAGGCGAGCTTCCGCGGGCTCGACAGGGAACCTGCTCCGATCTTCGCGAAGACGGCGTTGTCCAGCCAGATCGTGTCATCAACGACGGAAAAGTCCTTGATCATGTCGCGATTGGTCGATTTGTTCGGCCTTGTGTTGAAGACAAACACGTCTCTGCCGGAGCCGCCATAGAGCACGTCGTTGCCGAGCCCGCCCCAAAGGGTGTCGTTTCCGGCCAGCCCCGAAAGAACGTTGCCCTTCGCGTTGCCAACCAGTTCGTTGGAAAGGGCATTGCCGGTGCCGCGCAGGGCGGTTCCGGTCAGGGTAAGCCGATCGGCCTGGGAGGACAGGGCGTAATTGACGCTGGACGAGATCGTCACCACGTCGGCGGCCGACAGCCTGATGGTGCCGAGGGCCGCGTATTGGGCCGTCGTCAGGGTGAGCCTGTTGTCCTGGGCGTCGAGGACATCGACGCCTTTGGCGGCCAGGGCTGCGATCTGATCGACCGCCAGAGCGCCGAGGACCCGGCCCGTATCCCTGAGCGTCAGGATATCGACGCCCTTGGTGCGCATGTCGGCGATCTGCCCGCCGTCGAGCGCCGCCACATCACCGAGATTGCCCGACAGGGTGACGGCATCCGCCGCCGTCAGCTTCATGCCGCCGACGGAGCTGAGGGCATTGTATTGCGCCAGCGTGAGGCCCAGGACATCGTCGCTCGCATCGATCACGGTGATCCCGCGATCCGCAAGGGCGATGAACGTCTGGGCGCCGAGCGATCCGAAGAATTGACCGGAGGCATTCAGGGAAACCTCGTCGATGTTGTTTGCCGCGAATCCGGCGATCTCGCTGTCCCTCAGGATCGCCAGATCGGTGAGGCTGAGAGCCAGGGTGATCTGGTCCGTTGCCGTCAATGCGATTTCATGGAGCGGATCGGTGATCGCCTTGTACTGATCGAGGGACAGAACGAAACCGTCGTCGCCCACATCGATCCTGTCGATCCCTTTCGTGCCGAGGATCGCCAGGTGGGCGGCGGACAGCCGGGACATCGCCAGGGCGCTGAGGGTCATCGTGACCGAGTCCTCGTCCCTGAACACCATGCTCGACTGCGCGAAGGCGATGGCCTGATCGGTGCCGAACGCGGCGTTGATCTCGTTCGTTGTCGAATCGAAGACGTCGACGCCCTTGTTGGACAGGGCCGTGATCTCCTGCGCCGAGAAGCCGAATATCTTCAAGTTGTCGCTGACCGTAACGAGATCGCCGCTGTGGAAGCTCAGATTCGTCCGCGCGATCCAGGTGGCGAGATCCCTCGAGATCTGAAGCGATCCGCCGTCCGCGTTGACGATGTCGACACCCTTGGCGTTGAGGGCGCTCACCTGCTCCTCGGTCAGGCCCCGAATAGCCGCCTCGGTATCGGCGAGCTCGATCACATCGTCGGCACTGAGGGCCACGGTGCCCAGGGCCTCGAACTGGGCGAGGGTAAGCGCCAGCCGGCTGCTGTCGTCGCTCGGATGGGCGTTGAGCGAGACGACGCCGTTGCCGGCCAGGGCCGAGATCTGCTCGACGGTCAGGCCGCCGATCGCCTCAGCCGTATCGACAATCGCTATAGTCCCCGGCGGGAAAGGCGCACCTGCCAGATATTCGGCGACGGTTTTGGTTGTCACGGCCATTGTCTTCAAGTCTCCCGGTCGGCCTCAAGCGGCGCGGAGATTTCGGGCCATGGTCGAGCCTGCTGGTCACGACCTTCTCCGCAACACGCCTGTCATTCGATGTAACGTTTCGTATAGACCGGAACGGCAAAATCGCGCAACCCTGTTGCGGATCAGGTTCCGGATTCGCGCTGCGGACCGGGATGCACGGGAAATGGGAGCGTCAGGATCCGAGGTCTTCCCCTCGGCCCATACGGCCCAGGCGGATCGCCCGGCCCGCTTTCGAGGCCCGGAGCCCCATATAGGGCTGCCCCTTGTAGCGTTTCCGGAGATAAGCATGGAGCCGTCGCAGGGCTTTGGGGTCGTCCGCAACGACCATCGTGACGACAAGGACGTCACCCTGGCTGCATTGCTCGGATGTCGGCACCTCGTTGCTCTCCAGCCACCTCCTGGCGATCTCGGGAGTGCACAGGGCCCAGCCGGCATAGCCGACGGCAATCCCGTCGCGAACGGCGAAGGCGTAATGACGGCGGCGAACCTGCCCGGCAACGGCGCCGACCAGGCTGTCGGCCCGATAGGCGCCGAACGGGGCGTGCGCGGCAACATAGGTCACGGCAAGGCCCGTCGCGGCATCGACGTCCGGAACCTGCTGAATGGAAACCACGGTCAAAATCCGCACCCGCCTCCGTATGGATCCCTTCCGGGCGGCCGACGGCTTCATCCAAGGCCCGACCGGCCATCGCCAACCCGTTGCAAAGTGGAAGGAAAGCTCGCCGAGCCAGCCTGCCCGCGGCCATTCCAGGCATGGCCCTTCTAATTGTCAAGGCGCTGCGGAGCAGGCGGGCGGGCCTCGGCGTTCGCCTCGACTTTCCGGGTGGCCCGCTCGATGGCCGCCTGGACCAGATCCGGACTTGCCCGAACCGCCCCCAGTTCGAAGGCCGACATGGCCAGCATCACGGGAGCGAGATTCTTCAGGGGCCTTCCGTCGGCATCGAAGAGCTTGAGGTCGTCGTC
>DASRWK010000162.1:0-10509 GCA_035776715.1 Microvirga sp. | reverse complement strand
TGATGAAGACCCTGCATATGGGCCAGGGCGGTAAGCTCTCCGTTGCCCGCGTGATGCGCGGGTCCTTCCACGAAGGAGATATGGTGCTTGGGTCGCGCGGTGCGGAGAGCCGCGTCGGAAGCCTGCTCACGATGGTCGGCGGCAACACCACGCGCCGGAGCGACGCGGGTGCGGGCGATGTGGTGGGCTTCGGCCGTCTCGAGGGCATAGCGACGGGTGACAGCTTCGCGTCGGGCAAGTCACGACCCGACACCATCGTCTCGTCGGCGCCGCCGGAGCCCGTCTATGCGGTGGCCCTCAAGGTGCGAGACCGCAAGGACGACGTCCGCCTTTCGAGCGCGCTCGCCAAGATCACCGAGGAGGACCCCTCGCTGGTCGTGGAGACCCGGCCGGAGATGGGCGAGATCCGATTGCTCGGGCAGGGCGAGATGCACCTGCGCGTGGCCGTGGAGAAACTCGCCTCGCGCTTTCAGGTCGGTGTCGACATCGCCAAGCCGCGCGTCGCCTATTGCGAAACGATCCGCATGCCCGCATCGGCGCGCGGCCGCCATCGCAAGCAGACGGGCGGCCACGGCCAATACGGCGATGTGATGATTGAGATCAAGCCGCTGCCGCGCGGGGGAGGTTTCGCTTTCGAGGACCGCATCACCGGCGGCGTCGTTCCACGCCAGTACATCCCTTCCGTGGAGACCGGCGTGCGCGATGCACTCAAGAACGGGCCGTTGGGCTTTCCGGTGGTCGATCTTGCGGTGAGCCTCACGGATGGTTCCTATCATACGGTGGACTCGTCCGACGCCGCCTTTCAGGCCGCCGCGAAGCTCGCCCTGGCGGAGGCGCTGCCGAAGGCAAAGCCTGTGCTGCTGGAGCCGATTCTGTCCGTGGAGATCACGATTCCGACGGAGGCCTTGTCCAAGGCGACGAGCCTCGTGACCGCCCGCCGCGGCCAGATCCTCGGTTATGATGGGCGGCCCGGATGGGCCGGCTGGGAGGTGCTGAGCGCCACCATCCCGGAATCGGAGATCGGGGATTTGATCGTCGAGCTGCGTTCAGTCACGGCAGGCGTCGGCACCTTCTCGACCCGCTTCGATCATATGGCCGAACTCAGCGGCAAATCGGCCGATCTCGTGCTTCAAAAGGCCCATTGAGGCATCATTCGGTGGGCGCCTCTCCACTTGTCCGGGGCGCCCATCGACAAACTATCCCTTCCGCGCCAATCTAAGCTTCACCGGAGACGCCATCTCCTCTGAAGCAAACTCGCCTGGAGCGGGAGGAAAAGAATGAACGCCACCACTCAACCGGCCGCATCCATGGGTACGGCAGGGCCACCCTTGGACAGGCCCTGGTTCAAATCCTATCCGCCGAAAGTTCCACAGGTCATCGACGACTCCAGTGTTGGCACTCTCAACGACATCTTCGTCAAGGCGGTCGCAGATTATCCGAACCGGGCTGCTGCCGAGAGCTTCGGCAAGTGCATCACTTATGCGGAACTCGGCCGCAGCGGAGATGCGGTGGCCTCCTGGCTGCAGCAGCAGGGCTTGAGGAAGGGGGATCGCGTCGCGATCATGCTGCCGAACGTGATGGCCTATCCGGTGCTCCTTTACGGCGTGCTGATGGCCGGCGGCACGGTGGTGAACGTCAATCCGCTCTATACTCCACGCGAGCTGACCTACCAGCTGCAGGATTCCGGAGCGCGCTTCCTCTTCGTCCTCGAGAACTTCGGTGCGGTGGTGGAGGAGGCGCTGCCCGATCTCAAGCTCGATCGCTTGGTCGTCGTGAAGCCCGGCGATCTGCTGGGGGCGAAGGGAACCATCGTCAACCTCGTTTCCCGCTACGTGAAGAAGGCCGTCAAGCCGTTCAGCCTGCCGAAATCCGTGCCGTTCAAGGCTGTCCTGAACGAGGGGGGGCGACGGAAACCGGATATCGTGTCCGTCACGCGGGACGACACGGCCTTCCTGCAATACACGGGCGGCACGACGGGTATCTCGAAGGGTGCGGTTCTGCTCCACCGCAATGTCGCGGCCAATGTGCTGCAATGCGAGGCGTGGATGCGCCCGTACTTCGGCGAGCGCGAGGACCATGTGATGGTCACTGCGCTGCCGCTGTATCATATCTTCGGCCTCACCGTGTGTTCGCTCCTCATGACGAGGATCGGCGGGTGTCAGCTTCTGATCGCAAATCCCCGCGACATTGCCGGATTCGTGAAGACGCTCCAGAAGAGCAAGATCACTCTCATGTCCGGAGTGAACACGCTCTACAACGCGCTTGCCCATGCGCCGGGCATTCGGGATGTCGACTTCTCGCAATTGGTGTTTGCCGTCTCCGGAGGTATGGCCACTCAGGAAGCCGTTGCGAAGAAATGGAAGGAAATCTCCGGCCAGCCCATCGTCGAAGGCTACGGGCTGTCGGAGACCTCTCCGGTGGTTTGCGCCAATCGTCTCGACATCGAGGAGTTCACCGGCACTATCGGCTATCCGCTGCCGTCCACCGATGTGACGGTGCGCGCAAGCGATGGCAGCGTCCTGCCTCCGGGCGAGCGCGGCGAATTGTGCGTGAAAGGGCCGCAGGTGATGGCCGGCTACTGGCAGAAGCCGGACGAAACCGCCAGGGCGATGACGCAGGACGGCTACTTCCGCACAGGCGACGTCGCGACGATCCTCCCTGACGGACAGGTGAAGATCGTCGACCGGATGAAGGACATGATCCTGGTCTCCGGCTTCAACGTCTACCCGAACGAGGTCGAGGAGGTGCTCGTGAAGCACCCAGGCGTCATGGAAGCCGCCGTCATCGGATTGCCGGATGCGCAGTCGGGGGAGGCGGTCGTCGCCTACGTGGTGCGCAAGGACCCGAAGCTCGATCCTGACGAGCTGCGTCAGTTCTGCAGGGAAAATCTCACCGGCTACAAGGTGCCGCGGCGGATCGAATTCCGGGAGACATTGCCGAAAACCAATGTGGGCAAAGTGCTGCGCCGAGTCCTGAAGGATGAGGTCGCATCGCCCCGCTAGCGCATCGTGAGGAAGGGGAACCGGTTTCCTGCGCCGAACGATGCGCTGCTGAAAGCTCCGAGCATCGGAGGGGTCAAAAGTGCAGGTCCACTTTTCACGTCCGATGCTCTAGCGCATGAGAGGGCCCTAAAAAGAAAAAAGCCGGGCCAAAGGCCCGGCATGAAGTGAGGTCCGACAAATTAGTCAAAACCTTCCAGAGGGAACGGCCGACACGGCAACGCCGGGAGGAAGAAAAGCGGTGCCGCGTTGAAATCAGCCACCGCTCATATCGGCTGCATTCGACTTATTTGCAATGCAACATGCCTCATAAAAGGGCTGCGCCGATTGCATGGCTTAGACGAAAGGCTGACGTAAAACTGCCACGCTTTTCGTAGCAAGCGACGATTCGAAGATCTGGAGCCTAATAGGTCCAGCGCTGCGCCTTGGAGATCAGGAAATCGCGGAAGGCCTGAACACGGGCGACCGACCGCATTTCTTCCGCGTAGACCAGATAGCTGTCGAGAGACGGCATTTCGATGTCGCGCAGAACCTGAACCAGATTTGAGTCGCTCACCACCGCGTAATCCGGCAGCACGGCGATGCCGGCCCCGGTCTCCACGGCGAGCTTCAGGGCGGTGATGTTGTTGACTTCGTAGTGGTACTGGCGCGGCTCTCGCCCCTCGCGCCCGGCTGTCGCGAGCCAGTGGACCGCCAACAGGTACGACGGCTGGTCGCCGCCGAAGGAGACGATGCGGTGCTCGTCGAGATCCTCGAGGGTCTTCGGCTCACCGAAGCGCTTGATGTAGTCGGCCGAGGCGTAGACGTGGAAATGGATCGTGAAGAGGCGCCGCTGAATAAGGTCGGGCTGGGCTGGGCGCCGCAGGCGAATGGCAACGTCCGCCTCTCGCATCGCGAGGTCCAATTCCTCGTTGGAGAGAATCAGCTCCACCCGGACATCCGGGTAGAGGTCCAGGAATTCTGCGATCCGCTGTGCGAGCCAGATGGAGCCGAGGCCGACGGTGGTGGTCACCTTGAGCTCTCCGGAGGGGCGCTCGCTCGTCTCGACGAGGCGCGCCTTGGTCGTCTCCAGGCGCATGCGCATGTCCCGGGCGGCGCGGAAGAGCAGGTCGCCCTGTTCGGTAAGGATCAGACCCCTCGCATGGCGGTGGAAAAGGGGCGCCTTCAGCTCACGTTCGAGGGCGCTGATCTGGCGGCTGACGGCGGATTGGCTCAGGCCCAGGTCGTCACCGGCACGGGTGAAGCTTCCCGCTTCTGCGACGGTATAGAAAATCCGGATTTTGTCCCAATCCACAGCGTTCCCCTGAATACCCCGCATTCCTCTGGCGCAGGGCTCCCTATCTCTTCCGAGCTGGGGGCAGGATGCAATAGGAATCCTGCCCAAGGGTCAACCAATTGTGAATAAAACCTATTCTGCAGCCTCTTGCGTCGCTTCGAGGGCCGCCAGGTAGCGTTCGGCGTCCAGGGCAGCCATGCAGCCCATGCCTGCCGACGTCACCGCTTGGCGGTAAACGTCATCCGTGACGTCGCCAGCCGCGAAGACACCCGCGATATTGGTGCTCGTCGAGCCCGGCTTCACCTGGATATAGCCGCCGGGCTTCATGTCGAGCTGCCCGACGAACAGTTCCGTCGAAGGCTTGTGGCCGATGGCGATGAACACGCCGTCGGTCTTGAAGTCCGAGACCTCGCTCGTCACGAGGTTCTTCAGCTTCACATGGGTCACGGAAGAGGGGTTCTCCGTGCCGCAGATTTCGTCCACGGCGCTGTTCCAGACCACCTCGATCTTGGGATGCTTGAACAGGCGGTCCTGCAGGATGCGCTCGGCACGCAGGGAATCGCGGCGGTGAACCAGGGTGACCTTGGAGGCCAGATTGGCGAGATAGAGCGCCTCCTCGACGGCGGTGTTGCCTCCGCCGACCACCACGACTTCCTTGTTGCGGTAGAAGAAGCCGTCGCAGGTCGCACAGGCCGAGACGCCGAAGCCCTGGAACAGGCCCTCGGACGGCAGGCCCAGCCACTTGGCCTGGGCGCCGGTCGCGATGATGAGGGCATCACAGGTATAGGTATCGCCTGAATCGCCCTCCAGGCGGAAGGGACGCTGCTTCAGGTCCACCTTCGTGATGTGGTCCGAGACCAACTTGGTACCCACATGCTCGGCCTGGAGGCGCATCTGCTCCATCAGCCAGGGGCCCTGGATCACTTCGGCGAAGCCAGGGTAGTTCTCGACGTCGGTGGTGATCATGAGCTGACCGCCGGGCTGGAAGCCCGAGATCATGACGGGCTCAAGCAGAGCGCGCGCCGCATAGACCGCCGCCGTATAGCCTGCGGGCCCCGAGCCGATGATGATGAGCTTGGCGTGAGAATGGGCCATCAGGAAGTCTCCAGTGAAAACGCAATGTCCGGCAAACCGAGCGAGCGGCGGTGAAGGCTGAAGCCCCGGACAATGGCAGCAGCAATCTTGAGCGTAGAATTTAAGGGTTCGTAGGCCTGTCCTACAAGACGGCCTTCGAACGGATGCACAATTCCATGGGCCCTCAGGCGCTCCATGTAAACATCCAGTTTCGGATGTCCGCCGGACGGTTCGAAGACAAGGATCGGCTTTCCCGACGCGGCCGCCTCTCCGATCATGTTGAAGGAATCCGCCGTCGCCACGATGGAATCGGCGAGGCTGAGCAGGGCCACGTAGGGGTTCTCCCCGGTCCCGTCCCAGTAGAAGGCGCCGTGTCGGGCGGCGAGATCGGGCAACGCTTCTCGCAGGGAGCTCGGAGTACGGCGGGAGGCCGTGATCATCAGACCGGCGCCCGACTGGGCGAGGGTGGACAGGTGCTCGAGAAGGAGAGCGACATCCCGGTCCGTGAACCGGTGATGTCGGCTGTCGCCGCCGACGAGCACCGCGACTCGAGGGCAGGGCAGGGCTGCGAGGCGTGGATCGGGATGCGCCCGTGCCTGCTCGATCCTCCGGGCAGAGACCCGGTGTGGCGGGGTCAGCGTGGTCAACACGTTCGGCCCCCGCAGGCGATCGTAGTCCGGTGACCAGATGAAATCGGCCGTCTCGGCCCCGGTGCGAGGATCTTTGAGGAAAACCGTATAGGTCCGCGCCCCCGACGCCCGTTTCACGAAACGCAGATAGGGAACGGCCTTTCGACCGGAGGCGAGGAGCAGGTCGGGATAGGGCGGGGCGATGGGGCTGCCGGGCACGCTCGGCCGCTCCCGAGGGTCGATGGGTCCCCAGGGCATCATCCATGTGAAGGGCGCGCGGGGCTTGACCCGGCGAATCTCCGGCCGAATCCCCAGAGCCTCCGCCACGCTCAGGCCCTGCAGCTCGTCACCGACCTTGCCATCGCTCAGAACCCAGGTGATAAGGCCGGAAGTGTCGCGCAACATTCGGTCGATGAGCCTGTGGAGTTCATATGGTTCGTTGCGACTTAATCGCCCGTCCCGCTTGTGCAGACCCTTTACACGGTCTACTCAGCCAAGACGAGTTTTTTGCTTGAGGGGTGCATGATCCGGGCCGTGAGGCCCTTTCGATATGCGCTCCATTGGAGTGACCGTGCGCGGACGCCTCGATTCGATTGATTGGGCTATTCTGAAGGAACTGCAGGCCGATGGCAGCATCACCAATGTGGAGCTGGCCCGTCGTGTCGGCCTGTCGGCGCCCCCGTGTCTGCGCCGGGTGCGCGCGCTCGAAAGCGCCGGCATCATCAAGGCCTATCGTGCGATTCTCGACCCCAAGGGGTTGGGCTTCGAGATCGTGTGCTTCGCCATGGTGCAACTCGATATCCAGGGCAAGAAAGAGCTTCAGGAATTCGAGCAGCGGGTGAAGGACTGGTCCATGGTCCGCGAGTGCTGGACCCTGTCGGGCGACATCGATTTCATCATGAAATGCGTGGCCCCGAACCTCGCTTCCTTCCAGAGCCTCGTCTCCGAACTCACATCCCTGCCCAATGTCCGTAACGTCCGGACGGCGCTGACCCTCGACCTGATCAAGGACGAACCATTGGTGCCGATCGAGGATGTGGCGGAAGTAACGGAATAGGCTCCCCGGTCTCGGTCAGAGCCTGCGCCGGAGCCACCGCACATAGTGCTGGGCGAGGGCGACCGCGCGCCCCGGCTCGTCCGGTTCGGTGCTTCTCCTTGCCACGTCGAGCACCGCATGCTGCGGATGACGCGCCAGGATCTCGCCCCTCGGCCCGACCGCCAGGGCTTCCCCGTCCATGCCGTCGTGGCTGCCGCCTCCGCCGCCGCGACCGCGCCAGCCCGAACCGGCATCGGGGAAGGCGGTCAGGAAGACATCCGTGATCACGAGGACAAGACGCGGGCCGCGCGGATCAACCCGGTCCGCGAAGGAACGGTGAAGCTCATCGAGGGCTGCCTGCCCGACGAAGTCGGCGAATGGACCCAATCCCTTCGCCTTCAGCGGCCTGACGTCGACGGAAAACGACGAGAATGCCCGGGGAAAGGCCTGGGCCTGAGCCGGGGCATGCGCCAGCAGGCCCGCACCGGCGAGACCGGCGCAGGCGAGGCTCTTCAGAAATGAGCGGCGGGTTGAAGGGAGCATAATCTGATCTCTCATGGTCTGCCCCCCTCTTCGCATCAGACGCGGAACTGTACGCCCACGACTTCGTAGGATTTGCCGCCCCCGGGGGTCGACACCTCCACCGTATCGCCGATGGTCTTGCCCATCAGGGCGCGGGCGATGGGGGAGGCGACCGAGACGCGGCCGGAACGGACGTCCGCCTCGGGCTCGCCTACGATCTGGTAGGTCTTTTCTTCCTCGGTGTCCTCGTCCACCAGCTTCACCGTCGCACCGAACTTGATCCGGTCGCCCGAGAGCTTGGAAACGTCGATGACTTCCGCACGGGAAATCAGGCTTTCCAGCTCCAGGATGCGGCCCTCGTTGAGGGACTGGGCTTCCTTGGCGGCATGGTATTCGGCGTTTTCCGACAAGTCGCCGAGCGCGCGCGCTTCCGCGATCGCCTGGATGATCCGCGGGCGCTCGACCTGCTGCCGGTGCTTGAGTTCTTCCTCAAGCGCCGCAAAACCCTTGATCGTCAGAGGGACCTTGTCCATCGTTTATCTCGTCCAAAAAGAGGTACGAGGCCGCTGTTTCCAGCGCCCTCGCAAGTCAACGAAAACTTACCAGAAGCTTCGCAGTTCCATGGTGCAGGCCCGAAGGCCTCAGGCAAAGTAGTCCTGAAGCGCTCGAACCTCGAGATCGCCGCCGAGATAGGCCTTGATGCCCTCGGCTGCAGCGATCGCTCCTGCAAGAGTGGTGTAGTAAGGTATCTTATGCAAGAGGGCAGCCTGTCGAAGTGAGCGAGAATCTGACAAAGCGCCCGCACCTTCGGTGGTATTGAACACCAGCTGAATGTCGCCGTTCTTCATGGCGTCGACCACGTGGGGGCGGCCTTCCAGCACCTTGTTGATACGCTTGGCCTTGACGCCCTGCTCCGCGAGATACCTCTGGGTGCCTGCGGTCGCCAGGACCTGGAAACCGGCCTCTTCCAGCATCCGGACGGCCGGAAGAATGCGGGGCTTGTCCGAATCGCGGACCGACACGAACAGGGTTCCCGTCTTGGGCAGCTGGCTTCCCGCGCCGAGCTGGCTCTTGGCGAAGGCCACGCCAAAGCCCCGGTCGAGGCCGATGACCTCGCCCGTGGAGCGCATCTCCGGTCCGAGCAGCACGTCCACGCCCGGGAAGCGGGCGAAGGGGAACACGGCCTCCTTCACGCCGATATGCGGCAGCTCCTTCGGGACCAGAGCGAACTTGGCCAGGGTCTCGCCGGCCATCACCCGGGCGGCGATCTTGGCGATGGGCTCGCCGATGACCTTGGCCACGAAGGGCACCGTGCGCGAGGCGCGGGGATTGACCTCCAGAACGTAGATCGTGCCGTCCTTGATGGCGTATTGCACGTTCATCAGGCCGCCCACGTCGAGGGCGAGGGCCAAGGCCTTCGTCTGGCGCTCCAGCTCCGCGATGATCTCCTTCGAAAGCGAGCGCGGCGGAAGGGAGCAGGCGGAATCGCCGGAGTGGATGCCCGCCTCTTCGATATGCTCCATGATGCCGGCGATGAACACCTCCTTGCCGTCGCAGAGGCAGTCCACGTCCACCTCGATGGCATCCGAGAGGTAGCGGTCGAAGAGCAGAGGGTTCTTGCCCAGAACCGTGTTGATCTGCCCCGTCTTGTCGTTGGGGTAGCGAGCCTTGACGTCGGACGGGATCAGGCTGGGCAGGGTGCCGAGCAGGTAGTCCTCGAACTGGGCCTCGTCCCGGATGATCGCCATCGCGCGGCCGCCGAGCACATATGACGGGCGCACCACGAAGGGCAGTCCGAGATCGGCGGCGATCAGGCGGGCCTGCTCCACCGAATAGGCGATGCCGTTCTTGGGCTGCTTCAGATGCAGCTTGTCCAGGAGGCGCTTGAACCGGTCGCGATCCTCGGCGAGGTCGATGGCGTCGGGCGAGGTGCCGAGGATCCGCACATCCGCCTCTTCCAGGGCCCGGGCGAGCTTGAGCGGGGTCTGCCCGCCGAACTGCACGATCACGCCGTGGAGCGTGCCCTTGGAGCGCTCGGTCTCGATGATCTCCAGCACGTCTTCCTGCGTCAGCGGCTCGAAATAGAGCCGGTCGGAGGTGTCGTAGTCGGTCGAGACCGTCTCCGGGTTGCAGTTGATCATGATGGTCTCGAAGCCTGCGTCCTTGAGCGCGAAGCAGGCGTGACAGCAGCAATAGTCGAACTCGATGCCCTGGCCGATACGGTTCGGGCCGCCGCCGAGGATGATGACCTTACTGGCATCCGACGGATTGGCCTCGTCCGCAGGTTTGCCCGCAAACGGAGCAGTGTAGCTCGAATACATATAGGCTGTGGGCGAAGCGAACTCCGCCGCGCAGGTATCGATGCGCTTGAAGACCGGACGCACCCCGAGGGCGCGGCGCGCCTCGCGCACCTCCGCCTCGGTCGTGCCGGTCAGCACCGCAAGGCGGGCGTCGGAAAAGCCCAGGGCCTTGATCTGGCGGAAGGCGCCCGGCGTCTTCGGCAGGCCGTGAGCCTTCACCTTGGCTTCCATGTCGACGATGTCCTGGAGCTGCTCCAGGAACCAGCGGTCGATCTTGCAGGATTCGTAGACCTCGTCGTGGCTGATGCCGAGACGAAGGGCCTGTGCCACCTTCAGGATGCGGTCCGGGGTCGGCGTGCCGAGGGCGGCCTTGATCGCGTTCTTGTCGTCTCCCTTGCCGAGGCCCTCGATCTCGATCTCATCGAGGCCGGTGAGGCCGGTCTCGAGGGAGCGCAGGGCCTTCTGCAGGGATTCCGGGAAGGAGCGTCCGATCGCCATGGCCTCGCCCACGGATTTCATGGCCGTGGTGAGGGTGGGCTCGGCGCCCGGAAATTTCTCGAAGGCGAAGCGCGGGATCTTCGTGACCACGTAGTCGATGGTGGGCTCGAACGAGGCTGGCGTCGCGCCGCCGGTGATATCGTTGGCGATCTCGTCGAGCGTATAGCCCACGGCG
>DASRWK010000161.1:0-4485 GCA_035776715.1 Microvirga sp. | reverse complement strand
CGAGAGCCGCAGCGCCAGAAGGCGGGGATCCCCGGCACGGGCGCGGGGATGACGCGCGAGGATGCAGAATGGGTGTCATGCACGGCGAGGGATGACAAAGGGCGGCAAAATGGTCAAAGAGGAGCGCACGTTCCGAGAGACCGAAGCCATGACCAGCGAGAAGCCCGCCCCGTCCCTTGCCGAGCTGCGCCAGGAGATCGATCGCATCGACGAAACGATGCACAGGCTGCTCATGGAGCGCGGCACGATCATCGACCGGCTGATCGAGGTCAAGAAGGCTTCCGAGACGGGTCTCAGCTCTGCCTTCCGCCCGGGCCGCGAGGCCTCGATGATGAGGGCGCTGGCCGAGCGCCATCAGGGTCTGCTCCCGCTCGACACGGTGGAGAGCATCTGGCGGGTGATCATCGGCACCTTCACCTATGTGCAGTCCAATTACTCGGTCCACGCGGACGTCTCGGGCGGCGACGCGCCCATGCGCGACTCGGCTCGGTTCCATTTCGGCTTCACGGTGCCCTATATCGCCCATCCGAGCGCGGCGGCGGTGATCGAGGCGGTGGCGCACTCAAAGGGCGATCTCGGGATCTTCCGTCTCGACCAGGGCGCCACCAGCGGCGCCTGGTGGCGGACGCTTTCCGAGAAGGATCGCCCGAAGATCATCGCGCGCCTGCCCTTCATCGAGCGGCCGGATCATCCGGCAGGCACCCCGGTCTTCGTCATCTCCAAGCCGCTCACCGATGCGGCCGTGCGCGACGTGGTGCTCTACGCAGCCCAGTTCGAGCGCTGGCACAAGGGCGCGAACGAGGCGCTGACACGGCTCGGCGGGGAGGTGGTGGCGAGTGCGGCCGATGCCAACGGCCTGTCCGAGCTGATTGCCGTGCCCGGCATCGTGGAGGCTTCCCGCCTCCAGCAGGAGCTGACGGAGGCGGGCGCCAGCCTCGCTCAGCTGGCGGAAGTCGGCAGCCATGCCGAACGTTTCCACGTGAAATGAGCACCAAGCTGCGCTAGAGCGTCACCCAACCTTTTGTTTTCAGGAACCCTTTGCCATGTCCGCTCGTCCCGAACCCCGTCCCGGCGTGATGAAGATCGACGCCTATGTGCCCGGCAAAAGCGCCGCCGTGGGGGCTGCGAAGGTCCATAAGCTCTCCTCGAACGAGACGCCGCTGGGTCCTTCGCCGAAGGCGGTGGAGGCCGTGCGGAACGCCGATCATTTCGAGCTCTATCCTGACGGCTCCGCCACCAGGCTGCGCGAGGCCATCGCCGCCAAGTACGGGCTCGATTCCAGCCGCATCGTCTGCGGCGCCGGATCGGACGAGCTGCTGGCGCTCATTACGCATGCCTATGTGGGGCCGGGAGATGAGGGCATCTTCAGCCAGCACGGCTTCCTCGTCTATCGCATCGCGATCCTCGCCGCAGGCGGCACGCCGGTGGTGGCCGAGGAAAAGGACTATCGCACGGACGTTGATGCGATTCTCGGCAAGGTGACCGAGAAGACGAAGATCGTCTTCCTGGCCAATCCCAACAACCCGACCGGCACCTACATTCCCTTCGACGAGGTGAAGCGCCTCCACGCGGGCCTTCCCTCCCATGTGGTACTGGTGCTCGATGCGGCTTACGCGGAATACGTGCGACGCAACGACTACGAGGCGGGCCTCGAGCTCGTCGCCACTGCCGAGAACGTGGTGATGACGCGTACCTTCTCGAAGATCTACGGCCTTGCGAACCTGCGCATCGGCTGGATGGTGGCGCCGGCCCACATCGTGGATGCGGTGAACCGGATCCGCGGCCCCTTCAACATGAACGGTCCGGCCATGGCGGCGGGCATCGCGGCCGTTCAGGACGAGGCGCATGTGGCGAAAGCCGTCGAGCACAACGAGCGATGGCTCGCCTGGCTCACGAACGAAATCGAGGCTCTCGGGCTGAAGGTGACGCCGAGCGTCGCCAATTTCCTGATGATCCACTTCCCTGACGAGCCGGGTCGGACGGCGAAGGACGCGGATGCCTTCCTGTCCGGGCGCGGCCTGATCCTGCGCCGGATCGATGCTTACGGCCTCCCTCAGGCCCTGCGCCTGACCGTGGGCAGCGAGGAGGCGAACCGCCTCGTCGTCGCGGCCCTGCGCGACTTCATGAGGGGCGGCAACGATGCCTGAGCGTCTCGGCCCTCCTCTCGCAAAGCCGCTCTTCGAGCGCGTCGCGCTGATCGGCATCGGCCTGATCGGCTCGTCGATCGCACGCGCCGCGAGGCATCTCAACCTTGCCGGGAGCATCGTCGCCATCGACCGCAGCGAGGAGGTAGTGGCGCGTGTGCTTGAGCTTCACATCGCGGACGAGGCGACGACCGACCTCGTGACGGGCGTGACGGACGCAGACCTCGTCGTTCTCTGCGTGCCGGTGGGCGTGTGCGGCGCCGTCGCCGAGGCCATGAGGGCGGGGCTGAAGCCCGGCAGCATCGTGTCCGATGTGGGCTCGGTGAAAGCCTCCGTGATCGCGCAGGTCCAGCCGCATCTGCCTCAGGGCGTGCATTTCGTGCCTGCGCACCCGGTGGCGGGCACGGAGCATTCGGGCCCGGATGCGGGCTTCGCGACGCTCTTTCACAATCGCTGGTGCATCCTCACGCCGCCGGACGGCACGGATGAGCAGGCGATCGAGCGAGTGCGCGCCTTCTGGGCCGCCATGGGCTCGAACGTGGAGATCATGAGCGCGCAGCACCACGATCTCGTGCTCGCCATCACGAGCCACGTGCCGCATCTCATCGCCTACAACATCGTGGGCACGGCGGCGGATCTGGAGACCGTCACGCAGAGCGAGGTGATCAAGTTCTCCGCCGGCGGCTTCCGCGATTTCACGCGCATCGCCGCATCCGATCCTACCATGTGGCGCGACATCTTCCTGCACAACAAGGAAGCGGTTCTCGAGATGCTGGGTCGCCTCAACGAGGACATCGCGCTGCTGGCGCGCGCCATCCGGTGGGGCGAGGGCGACAAGCTGTTCGATCTCTTCACCCGCACCCGCGCGATCCGGCGCGGCATCATCTCGTCGGGCCAGGAAACGCCGGAGCCCGATTTCGGCCGTCGGCGCGAGGACAAGGCGTAGGCGCTGCGTCTCACATCGTCGGGATCACCGGCACAAGGCCGGTGACGACCGGAGAGTGAATTGGTTGCATCGCCCACCCGGTCGCCCCCATCCCGGCCCCTCTCCACAAAGGGGAGAGGATTTGCTGCGGCGGAATCAATAGAGCGGCTGCAATCTCACGTTCGGGATCACGAAAGGCCCCATGGCGAGGAAGCCGTTGTCGAGGGTGAGCGGCGGCAGCGGCGAAAGCTGCGGTTGCCCGCTATTCTTGTCCTTGGCGCGCGGGTTCTGCCCGAGAAGGGCGCCGAGCAGGGCGCCGCCCGTGCGGCTGCCCGTGATGGAGCCGATGAGGCCGTCGAGGCCCGCGGCGGCCACGCTGAGCTGGCCTGAGGGGCGGTGCTCCTCGTCGAGGCGCAACGCGCCCCTCGCCTCCAGGCGGCGCGGGCCCTTGGCCACAGACAGCAGGCGAACATCGAGCATCCCGCCGGCGCTGCGCCAGCGCTCGAGTTCCTCCGCGAGAGGGCGGCCCCGGAAGCCTGCGGTCTGAGTGGCGGTCACATCCGCGGCCAAGTCCGTCAGTTCCGTGCCGCCGATGAGGGCATCGAGCATGGGAATGCTTGCCTTCGTCACAGAAAGGGCCGCGTCATAGGCCTCCTCCGAAGCACGTGAGGGGTTGGGGCGCAGATGCAGCTCCAGATGCTGGCCGGAGGTCGCGATCTCCTGGGGCAGGAGCCCCGTCACGGTGAAGGCGGGAGCGTCGGCTGCGAGCGAGAGGCGCTGGAGCCCGGTCCGCGAGACGTGGATGCTCGCCTGCAGCAGATCCCAACGGCCCTGTACCGTCACCCTTCCGTCGGTCACGCGCAAGGGGCCTGCGACCTCGGCGATCATGAGGCGCGGCTGATAGACCTGGGCGATGGCTTCCGTGCGCCCGAAGGAGGCGGACACCGTGCCCTGCTTCAACTCGAGGGCGTTGCAGACGATCTCGACGCGGAAGGGATAGCCCGCGATGCTGCGGTCCGTGCAGGTCCATTGCCGGCCGCCCCGCGCCTCCGCCTCCAGCCAGGCGTCGAGCGTCTCGGCCGCGCGACCGCGGATGACGAACCAGGCCGCGCTCCAGGCGATGGCGATGAGAAGCAGCAGGACGAAGGGCGTGTAGAGCCAGAAGCGGCTGTGTCGCTTGCTTTCCGCTGGGATGGCCTCGGCCATGCAAGATCTCCTGTTGTGCTGCTGCTTCGTAACTGGTAGCGCCCCACGGGGAAAGTGGTCTGCGCTTATTGCGCGAATGCAGGCGCTGCTTAAAGAGCAAAGCAGGCAAGGTTCAGGCATGGGAACGATGACGGACGGATCCGAGGATCTGTGGGTTTTCGGCTACGGCTCCCTCATGTGGAGGCCGGGCTTCCCCTTCGTCGAGCGGCG
>DASRWK010000160.1:0-5336 GCA_035776715.1 Microvirga sp. | reverse complement strand
GGCCGCTACGACGTCGCCACGCCGCCCAAGACGGCGTGGGATCTGCACAGGGCTTGGCCCGAGGCCAAATTCATCATGGTTCCGGATGCGGGCCACGCGGTGAACGAGCCCGGCATCCTGCATCACCTGATCGAGACGACGGACGCCTTTGCGAGGGGCTGACGCCCGATCCGGGGCTGTCATCCCGGACGCGCGCACCGGCCGGACCCGGGATGACGATCATGCGACCTACTTCGCAGTCCAGCCGCCATCCATGGAGAGGTTGGCGCCCGACATCTGGCTCGCCGCGTCCGAACAGAGGAACACGGCGAGCGCCGCCACCTGATCGACCGTCACGAACTGCTTGGTGGGCTGCGCCTCGAGCAGGACATCGTTGATCACCTGCTCCTTGGTCATGTTGCGCGCCTTCATGGTGTCGGGGATCTGCCTCTCCACGAGGGGCGTCCAGACATAGCCGGGGCTGATGCAGTTCACCGTGATGCCGTGGGTCGCCACCTCCAGGGCAACGGTTTTCGTGAGACCCGCGATGCCGTGCTTGGCGGCCACATAGGCCGACTTGAAGGGCGAGGCGACGAGGGAATGGGCCGAGGCCGTGTTGATGATGCGGCCCCATTTGCGCGCCTTCATGCCCGGCACTGCGGCCCGGATGGCGTGAAAGGCGGAGGAGAGATTGATCGCGATGATCTGATCCCATTTCTCCACCGGGAACTCCTCAACCGGAGAAACGAACTGGATGCCCGCGTTGTTGACGAGGATGTCGACGCTGCCGAGCGACCTCTCGGCCTGATGGATCATGTCGGCGATCTCGCCGCTGTTGAGCATGTTGGCCGGGTGATAGATGGCCTTCACGCCGAACTCTCTCTCGATGGTCGCGCGGGTCTCCTCGATCTCCGCCTCGCCCCCGAGACCGTTGATGACCACGTTCACGCCCTCCTTGGCGAGCGCCCGGGCGATGGCGAGCCCGATCCCGCTGGTGGAACCGGTGATGACGGCATTCTTGGATTTCAAAGTCATTTTCCTCTCCGCATGGCCCAATCAACCCCAGGGCTATCAAGTAACGGTCACATATCATGAAGGGGGAAGGAGAGTTGAGCCTAGCAAAAAGGAGCACCCTGGCCGCTACAGTCGGTTCCTTTGCTCTCAGCGCATGGGGTAAGGTCAAGTCCCGCCATTGTCCCTCCTCGGTCGATATGAGACAGATTTGGGGCAACGAATTTATGGGTGAATGGTGCAGACACCTCGATTCCTTCCCTGTGGCGATTCCGCACTGACGGTCGAGTTCGGGAGCGCAATCGATCCCGATCTGAACGGCAAGGTTCTGGCGCTCGACGCCCTGCTGCGGGCGAGCCCGCCTGCGGGCCTGATCGAGACCGTCCCGACCTATCGCTCCCTCACTCTGCAGTTCGACCCCACCGTCACGGACCACGGCGCGCTGACCCGCCGGATCGAGGAAGCGACGAACGGGCTTCAGCCGGAGAACGCGATAGGCACGCGCTGGCGCGTTCCGGTGGTCTATGGCGGCGAATACGGCATCGACCTGGAGGATGTGGCGGAGCGCCACGGCCTGACGCCCTCCCAACTCGTCGAGATTCATTCGGGCGCCGTCTACCGGATCTACATGATCGGCTTCCTGCCGGGCTTCGCCTATCTCGGCGGTCTCGACTCCCGGATCGCCACGTCGCGGCGCACTCAGCCGCGGCTGAAGGTTCCGAGCGGTTCGATCATGATCGGCGGCGAGCAGGCCGGAATCGTTCCCATGGAAATGCCGAGCGGCTGGCATCTTCTGGGGCGCACGCCGGTGCTGAGCTATGCCCCTGAGCGGGATCCGGTCTTTCTCTTCGCCGCTGGAGACGAGATCGTGTTCCAGCCCATCGACGCCTCGCGCTGGGATGCGCTCGAAAGGGCCGCGCTGGCGGGCGAAACCGTTGCGGAGCCGGTACGCGCATGACGAACCTCGTGGTGAAGAGCTGCGGGCCGATGACGAGCCTGCAGGACTGGGGACGTATCGGCTACCAGCGTTTCGGCGTTTCGCCCTCCGGAGCCATGGACCGCCGCTGCCTGGCCATGGCCAATGCGCTCGTCGGCAACACGCCGGAAGTCGCGGCCATCGAGTTCATGAATCTCGGCGGCAGCCTCACGTGCGAGGGCGGCGAGCTGCATGTCGCGCTGGTCGGAGCCGGCTGCACGGCGAGCCTCAACGACGCACCCGTCCAGGTCAACACCACCATCGTCCTGAGGGATGGCGACACGCTGCAGGTCGGCCATGCGCGCACCGGCACCTTCGCCTATCTGGCGGTGGGCGGCGGCTTCCGGATCGAGCCGCAGCTCGGAAGCCTGTCCTTCCACCCGCGCTCGCGCCTCGGAGGATTGAACAATGCGCCGCTGAAGGCGGGCGATCGCCTGCCCTGCAGCGCGGAAACGCCGCAGGGCGCACCGATGCATCTGCCCCTCGAGCCCCTCGGAGAGGAGGGTCCGATCCGCGTGATCATGGGACCGCAGGACGATTACTTCACACAACAGGCGATCGACACGTTCCTGAGCGCCGAATTCACCATCAGCCCCCAAGCCGATCGCATGGGCTTTCAGCTGAACGGTCCCCAGCTTTCCCATGCCAAGGGCTTCAACATCGTCTCCGACGGAATCGTGGACGGGCACATCCAGGTGCCGGGCAGCGGACTTCCCATCGTGCTCATGCGCGACCGGCAGACGGCGGGCGGCTATCCGAAGATCGCAACGATCATCAGCGCCGATCTCGGACGCTTCGCGCAGCTGCGCCCGGGCTCGCCGGTCCGCTTTCGCGCAGTGTCCCGCGACGAGGCCGTGGCGGCCGCGCGCCAGATGAAGGAATGGATGGCGGCGCTTCCATCCGCGCTGGTGCCGCTGCGCTTCGATCTCACGACCGAGCATCTTCTCAGCACGAACCTGATCGGCGGCATGGTGGATGCACTCGCCCCCAAAGTCCCCGATCACACGGCATGAAGAAAGTTGGGGCGCCCGATTTCGGCGCCCCGTGGCGTCCTACTTCGTCCTGACGCCGCTCTCCTCCGAGCGGTCCGCAGCCCCGGCGGCCTTCGCCTGGCGGCGGCGCTCGTGGAGGATCCATTCCGTGTAGCCGTTGGGCTGGGCCGCGCCCTTGAAGACGAGGTCGCAGGCCGCCTGGAAGGCCGGGCCGTCGAAGCCCGGCGCCATAGGCCTGTAGAGCGGATCGCCCGCGTTCTGCCGGTCGACGACCTCCGCCATGCGGCGCAGGGTTTCCATCACCTGATTCTCGCTCACGATGCCGTGGCGCAGCCAGTTGGCCAGATGCTGGCTGGAGATGCGCAGCGTCGCCCGGTCCTCCATCAATCCCACGTCGTGGATGTCCGGCACCTTGGAGCAGCCCACCCCCTGGTCGATCCAGCGCACCACATAGCCGAGAATGCCCTGGCAGTTGTTGTCGAGCTCCTGCTGCACCGCATCCGGCGCCCAGTTCGACTGCGATACCGGGATAGTGAGGATGTCGGAGAGCTTCGCACGGGGGCGGGATTTCAGCTCGGCCTGACGCGCCTGCACGTCTACCTGATGGTAATGCAGCGCATGCAGCGTGGCGGCGGTGGGCGACGGCACCCAGGCAGTGTTGGCGCCCGCGTGCGGATGGCCGATCTTCTGGGCCATCATGTCCGACATCCTGTCGGGCACAGCCCACATGCCCTTGCCGATCTGGGCATGGCCCGGCAGCCCGCAGAGAAGTCCCACATCGACATTGCTGTCCTCATAGGCCTTGATCCATGCCGTGGATTTCATGTCGTTCTTGCGGATCATGGGGCCCGCTTCCATCGACGTGTGGATCTCGTCGCCGGTACGGTCGAGGAAGCCCGTGTTGATGAAGAAGATGCGGTCGGCGGCCGCCCGGATGCAGGCCTTGAGGTTGACGGAGGTGCGCCGCTCCTCGTCCATGATGCCCATCTTCAGCGTATGGCGGGAAAGCCCCAGCATGTCCTCCACGGCGGCGA
This sequence comes from Microvirga sp., assembly GCA_035776715.1. Lineage (GTDB taxonomy): Bacteria > Pseudomonadota > Alphaproteobacteria > Rhizobiales > Beijerinckiaceae > Microvirga. The sequence goes on along the minus strand of DASRWK010000160.1, from coordinate 1,344 downwards.
AGAGATCGCTGGCGAAGGCCACCTCGTCCGGCCCGTGCATCTTGGGCTTCACGATGTAGACCGAGCCCGTGCGGCTGTTGCGGAACGCGCCCGCGCCCTTGAGGTCATGAATCGCGATCAGCGAGGTCACGGCTGCGTCCAGGATCGTCTCGGGGATCTCCTGGCCGGCCTCGTCCAGCACCGCATCGGTGAACATGTGGTGGCCCACATTGCGCACCAGCATGAGGCTCCGGCCATGGAGACGAACCTCGCCGCCATCCGGCGCGGTGTAGACGCGATCAGGATTCAGCTTGCGCTCGATGACGCGCCCGCCCTTCTCGAAGCTCTCGACGAGGTCGCCCTTCATAAGGCCGAGCCAGGTGCGATAGACCTGCACCTTGTCGTCCGCGTCCACCGCCGCGACCGAGTCCTCCAGGTCCATGATGGTGGACACGGCCGATTCGATCACGAGATCGGCCACGCCGGCCGGATCGTCGGCGCCGATCGGGTTCGAGCGGTCGATCCTGATCTCGAGATGCAGGTTGTTGTGGGAGAGCAGCACGGCCGAGGGACTGGCCGCGTCACCCTGATAGCCGACAAGCTGAGCCGCATCCTTGAGACCCGTCTCGCCGCCGTCCCGCAGCTTCACCATGAGAGCGCCGCCGCGAATTCCGTAGGCCGTGGCATCCTTGTGGCTGCTCTGCGCAAGCGGAGCAGCCTGATCGAGCAGTTCGCGGGCACGGGCCACCACCTTGGCGCCGCGGACCTTGTTATAGCCGCCCGAGCGCGTCGCCCCCTCGTCCTCGGGGATTGCATCCGTGCCGTAGAGGGCATCGTAGAGGCTGCCCCAGCGGGCATTGGCGGCGTTGAGCGCATAGCGGGCATTGGAGACCGGCACCACGAGCTGGGGACCGGCGATACGGGCGATCTCCTCGTCCACGTTCTGCGTCCTGACGGAGAAATCCTCGGGCTCCGGCAGCACGTAACCGATGTCGCGCAGGAAGCGCTCGTACTCGGCTTGGTCGATAGGCCGCCCTGCCCGGGCCCGGTGGTACTCGTCGATCTCCGCCTGGAGCCTGTCCCGGATGGTCAACAGCTCGCGGTCGCGCGGAGCGAAGTCCCTGACGAGACCGGCCAGACCTTTCCAGAAGGCTTCGGCCGATACCCCCGTTCCGTTCAGAGCCTCCTGCTCGATGAAACTGTGAAGGACCGGTGCGACCTGGAGGCCGTTCGTCTGGACGCGCGTCATTGTTTCCGCTTTCGTGGAGTGAACATTCCAAGCCTTAGCTTAAGGCGACACGACTAAAAATGAAGATGGCGGCCCTTTCCATGAGACAAAGGGCTGATGGACCGCGCGAATCAATG
>DASRWK010000159.1:0-3007 GCA_035776715.1 Microvirga sp. | reverse complement strand
GACAGCCCGAAGCTCGGGATGGTATCGAGGGGAAGCGCCCCCGAGCCGATCTGGCTGCGGCATGACACGATCTCGACGGCGACCCCGGGCTCCAATGCATCGGCCAGAACCGGCAGGAGACGTTCCGCCTGCTGCCGGATCTCCTCCGTGGACCGCGCCAGGAGGCGCATGGTGGGAAGTTTCTCCGCAAGCCGGTCGGGATCGCGATAGAGCCTCAGGGTCGCCTCGCATGCGGCGAGCCGCACCTTGTCCACCCGCAGGGCGCGTTTCATGGGGTTGCGGTTGATGGCGGCGATGAGATCCCTGCGTCCGACGATGAAGCCCGCCTGCGGCCCACCGAGGAGCTTGTCTCCGGAGAAAGTGACGAGATCCGCGCCTTCCTCCACCGCCTCACGGACGGTGGGTTCCTTCCTCAATCCGAGGCGGGAAAGGTCGACGAGTGTTCCCGAACCGAGATCGTTGACCAGCGGGATGTCGCGTCGACGCGCGATCTCCGCGAGATCGCGGGCGCCGACCTCCGCCGTGAACCCCTCGACCCGGTAATTCGACGTATGGACCTTCAGGATCAGACCGGTCTCGGGTCCCACCGCATCGGCGTAATCACGCGCATGGGTGCGGTTCGTGGTACCGATTTCGCGCAGACGCGCGCCCGCCCTCGCCATGATCTCCGGCATGCGGAACGCCCCGCCGATCTCGATCAGCTCTCCCCGGGAGACGATGGCCTCCCTGTCCTGTGAGAGCGTATTGAGGACGAGCAGGACCGCGGCCGCATTGTTGTTGACGAGGGTCGCGTCCTCCGCTCCCGTCAGCTCGCAGACGAGGGCTCGAACGTGATCGTCGCGCTCGCCTCGTTTTCCGCTGGCGAGATCGAACTCCAGGGATACGGCCTGGCGCATGGCGGCCGTTGCGGCCTCCACAGCCTCTTCCGCGAGGATCGCCCGGCCGAGATTGGTGTGCAGCACCGTGCCGGTAAGGTTGAAGAGCGGCTTCAGTCGCGTGCTCGCGCGCGCAGCAAGCCGGGACAGGATGGAGGCAACGATCGTTCCCTCGTCGACATCCACACCGGACTGCAACTCTTCGCGCAGAGCCGCTAGGGTCTCGCGGACGGCCCGCGTGGCCTCCGGACGGCCGTGATTCTCCACGAGGACCGCTATATCCGGGTGGCGCAGCATCCGATCGACGGAGGGAAGGTTGCGCAGGCGCGACAAGGCCACGTCGGCCATGCTCAGACCCCGAGCAGGAAAGGATTGAAGCTGCCCCGACGGTACTCCCCATCCTTCAGGAGAAGATCGAGCCCGAGGCTGGCGACGTCGTCCGCAACGGGGTCGAGGGCCGCATCCTTCTGCTGATAGAGGATTTTGACGTAGCCCCGGCAGCTATCGCAACATTCCGCCTTGATCGTACCGGAGCCACCCTCGATCTCCTGATAGCCGATACCCTTTCCCGAACCGCACAACACGCATTTCACCCGCACCACGTTCCATAGGGTGCCGCACAGGGAGCAGGAGCAATAGCGCGTGCCTTCCGCCTCCATCCACCCGACAACGAGGGACGAGGTCGGCGGCCCTCCGCAGCAGGGACAGGCGCCATCGCCGACCCTGGCAAGCCTGCTCCTATCGAGCTTCGCCGCGAGCCGGGCGAAATGCACCTGCAGCCCTGCCGCCACATAGACGTGCTCGGCGAGGGCAGCGGCCGGAATCGAATCCGCGAGCACGCCTTGGACGGTGGAACGCATCTGCTCTGGGGTGGCGGCCCTCACCCGCGCAAGCGCCGCCTCCGCTTCGGCCGGCTTCGCAAGAGGCTTAGCCGCATCGAACAGGCGGCTCAGGGTTTCGCCCAGGACATCGTCCAGCTCGATCCGGTTACGGTCGAGGGGCGGCATGCCGAATTCCCGAGCGCGGTCGAGCGCATCGTCGGGCGGAAGATCAGGCTCCGGCAATCCCTCCTGAATGCTGCTCTGGGCGGCCGCAATGCCCGCGATGAATCGCAGATAGGGGGCAAGCTCGCTCGTCTGCGCCAGGAACTCGAGCCGCTCGCGGCGGGCCTCGAAGAGCTTGCGCGGCTCCGGCAGGCGAACGAAGGGAGGGGCCTGAACGCGGCCGACGGAGGCGGGATTGGGCTCGATGGAACTTGGATGTGTCATGCAACCTCACGAACCACACGGGTCACGTGTGAGAGCCTCTACTCGGCCGGTGCCGCCGGCTTCTTGAATCTATGGCGCTCCGCCAGCTCCTTCAACCAACGGCGATGGTGCCGCCAGGCCCAGCCCCCCGTCACCGAACCGCGTGTCATGGCACGGAGCGTGCCCCGCGCCCAGATCACCGCATAGACGTGGACGATCCAGATGCAGATGAGCAGGACGGCTGCAAGGGAATGAACAAGGACCGCGACGCGCTTCTGCGGAATGGTGGTCCATTCGTAGAAATACTGATCCCAGATCGCGATCCCGGTGAGGATCAGGGCGATGATCAGGAGCGACATGCACCAGAAATTGAACTTCTGGATCGGATTGTACCGCCCGGCCTCGGGCAGCTTCTCCTCGTTTCCGGCAATCGCGTCATTGGCATGAGCGAGCCATTCCCTGTCGGATTGCTCCGGCAGGTTGGCCCGCCAGAAGCGAATGAACAACCCTGCGAAGCTGAAGAACAGGACGACGCCGATCCAGGGATGGAGCGCCCGCGCGCTCTGCCCGCCTCCGAACAGGCCCGTGAGGAAGAACAGGGACGGGTGGAAGAAGGCGAGCCCGGACAGCGCGAGAAGAATGAGCGATACGGCCGTGATCCAGTGGTTGATGCGCGCGCCCAGATTGTACCGGTCGACGACGACCGGCTTGCCGGGATGGATTGCATCTTCCTTCTCGATGCTCGTCGTTGCCATCAGATCTTCTCCTTCACGAGATCTTCGGCCTTTTCCTCATCCTCCCGCGTGACGCGATTGGGACCGGCGAACGCCGAATGAAGCACGCCGGCCGCGGCCGCCAGCCCCATGGCCGCGAAGCCGACATACT
>DASRWK010000158.1:0-1881 GCA_035776715.1 Microvirga sp. | reverse complement strand
CCGCCATGCCGGCCTTGTAGCGTTCGCTTTCGTGCCCGTCAGACAAGGCCAGCCTCCTGAAGATGTCTCTGAATTAGACGAGTGAGAACCGCAGGCTTCTCGACGCATGGGATATGCCCGCATCCGTCGATCAACTCGAAGCGAGCGCCCGGGACGAGGCTTGCGCTGCTGCGCACCACGTCGGGCGGCGTCGAGCCATCCTGATCGCCGGCCACGTAGAGGGTCGGCGCCGCGATGCTGCCTGCGTCCGCCGTCAAGTCCGCGTCGCGGATCGCCGTGCAGGTTCCGGCATAGCCATGCGCCGGAATGCGCACCAGCATATTGCGCCACCCCGCCACGTCATCCCGACGTGTTTCCCGAAAGTCCGGCGTGAACCAGCGCTGCAGGACATTCTCCACGATCGGCTCGATCCCGCCGCTCTCGACGGCGGAGATCCGCTCCGCCCAGAGTTGCGGAGTTCCGATCTTCGCCGCCGTGCAGCAGAGAACCAGCGCCGTCACCCGGTCGGGAACCCGCACGGCGGCACGCTGCGCGATCATGCCACCGACCGACAGGCCCACGAGAGCGGCGTTCTCGATCCCGAGATGGTCGAGCAGCCCAAGGAGATCGTCCGTGTGATCGTCCATGGTGTATGGCGCGGGCGGTGCGTCCGAGAGGCCATGACCGCGCTTGTCATAGAGCACGACGCGGAAACGGTCCGCGAAAGCGGGCGCCACCTCCTGCCAGATACGGAAATCGCTGCCCAGCGAGTTGTTGAAGACGAGCGCGGGCGCACCGGGCTTTCCGATGACCTGATGATGAAGGACGATGCCGTTTGCGCGAATGAATGCCATGCTCACCTCAATGCAACGAACCGACGCCGATGTAATGCTCGATGAGATCGTGATCGGCCCGCAGGGCCTCGCTCCTCCCCTGCCAGACGACGCGCCCACGTTCCAGGATCAGGACGGTCTCGGCGAAATCGAGAGCGCTCTCCAGGCGCTGCTCCACGAGCAGGATGGTCATCTCTCCGCTGGAAGCCAGGCGCGTGAAGGCTGCCATGAGTTCCTCGCATATCACAGGAGCCAAACCTTCCAGCGGCTCGTCGAGCAGAAGCACCGAGGGCCGTCCCAGGATCGTGCGGGCTGTCGACAGCATCTGCTGCTCGCCTCCCGACAATTGCCAGCCCAGGTTGTTCCGGCGCTCGTAGAGGCGCGGGAACATGTCATAAGCTTCCTGAATGACGCTGCGCGGGCGGTCCTTGATGCCGACGATCAGGTTCTCCTCCACGGTAAGCGAGCGGAAGATGTCGCGCGTTTGCGGCACGAGCCCGATGCCCTGACGGGCGCGCTCCGAGCTCTTCAGCGACGTCAGATCCTTGCCGTCGACCAGGATCTCCCCGCCGTAGCGCCGGTTCATGCCCATGAGGGTCGAGAGCAGCGTGGTCTTGCCCATGCCGTTGCGGCCGAGAATCGACAGGCGCGCTCCGGCGGGCACCGAGAAGGACACGTCCTCCAGCACCAATGTCGGGCCGTAGCCCGCGCTCAGGTTTCTGACGTCAAGCGACGCTGCGGGCATGGGCGTAATTCCCCAAATAGGCTTCGCGGACCTTCGGATCGGCAGCCACTTCCGACGGCAACCCTTCAAAGATGATTTCGCCCGCCGCGAGCACCACTACGCGCTTGGCGAAGCGGAACACGAGATCCATGTCGTGCTCGATCATGAGCACGGCGAGACTCGGCGGAAGACGTTCCAGAGCCTGCTCGATCCGCGGTGTATCGGCAGAGGGCACGCCCGCCGCAGGCTCGTCGAGCAGGAGCACCTTCGGCCTGAGGGCCAGCGCAATGGCGATCTCCAGCAGGCGCTGCTGGCCATAGGCGATCTGCCCCACCTTGCGGCGCG
>DASRWK010000157.1:0-3794 GCA_035776715.1 Microvirga sp. | reverse complement strand
TCGGTTGAGGATTCCGCCTGCAGCAGCGTGACGAAGGCGCTCTCCACCTCGCGCGCCACCACGCCTCCGTCGGCCGCCTCCACGATCCGCCCCGTGAGATCGAACACGTCGCGCTCATGCGGCAGTTCCTGCGCTTCCAGCTCTCCGCTCGCGTCGAGGATCCAGGCGCGCGGAACATGGTCCGCGAGATCCACCGATTGACGGTTGATGTTGCCGGGGTTGAGCCAACGCGTGCGCCCAGCGAGAACGGCCTTCTGCGTCTTGTGAATGTGGCCGTTGACGAGCACGTCGCAGCCCTCCACTGCGAAGGGTGGCACCGCTCCCGGATAGCCTCCGTCGAAGGCGATGTCGTGATGGGTGAACCAGGCGTGCAGATCGGTCCCGGTGAAGGAGCCGCGCGCGTCCGTGGGGATTGCCTGACCGTAAGGCGTCATGCCTACGCCCAGACGCCGTCCGCCGACATGGAACTCGCCCACGGGGGCGGAGGTGGCCACCACATCGACCACATCGCAGATCCCCAGCAGGGACAGGGTATCGCCGTCCGTGAGCGTCGTGTGCTGGATGTCGTGGTTGCCCACATTCACGAGAGGCCGATGGCGAAAGCTCTTGAGAATGCGGATGAGCTGGTTCTTCAGCGCCTCGTCCGGCTCCACGGGCCGGTCGAAGAGATCGCCCAGGATGACAGGCGCGAGGCCGCGTTCGTTGGCGATGGCAACGCAACGGTCGAGCTTTGCGAGCACGGCCTGCGGCCACACGGAATCCTTGCGCCGCCCCGGACGCCTCGAGCCCACATGAGGATCGCCGATCACGAGAAGCCCGTTGCACGAAACGGGTGGAAGGCGGTCTCCGGACAGGATCATGCGGTCAGCCGCTCCGACGGCGAAGAATGAGAGGAATGGGCGTGGTGATCCAGGAGATTCTCCGCGCTGACGGGAGACCCGCAGGTCGGGCACAGCCCGCCGGTCTCCTCCATGAAGCGCGCCATCTCGGCCTGCACGGACTTGATGCCTACGTCGATCTGCGCCACGCGGCTTCTTGCAATGAGAGCGGCGCTGCGAAGATCGGCAAGGCGCTTCATCATGTTTTGCGCGTGAACCGTGCTTTCAAGAGTCGGCACGTCGTCGGGCAAGGACCGGAGCGACGCAAGGCGCGCCTTGCCGGATACCAGCTGACTGCCGAGCTGGAGAACCTGGCGACCGATGCGCTCACGCTCACGCGCATGCTCGATCCTGCGCGTGAGATCGGCGACCCGCTCCGGCGGGGGCAGCGCATGGGTCGCCTTCACACGGGCGCGGGCCGTCCCGAGCTGCCGGGCGAGATGCGTCAGGCGCATCGCATGATCATGGAGGCTCTGCAGGCGATCGGATGATGCCTTGATCTGCCGCGCCTGCTCGCGAAGAGCACTCAGCCGGCTCTTCAGAGTGCCGAGCGCCTCAAGGCTTGCGAGCATCTCCTGAAGAGTGGCCAGCTCCCGCTCGCCATTGCGCACGGTCGCATTGTCGCGCGTGCAGCGCTCGCGGTGGATCATCAGCATGTCGCGGATATAGCTCGCCTCTTGACCGATAGAGAGAACGGCCGAGCGACGGGAGGCGGTTTCGCCCAGGAGAAACACCGGGAACTTCTGATGCGCGATATGGACGTCCAGATCCTCCACCTTGGTGATGCGCATGAGTTCGCCGACCCAGTCGGGCACGTTTCGCCCGCCGGTTTCGTAGCGCATGCCCTTCTCCTCCACGACGGATCCATCCGCCTCGTGGAGAGACCAGATGTTCACCGGCGAACGGCGCGGCTGACGTGTGAAGCGCAGCGTCCGCTTCTCCGCCATACCGATCTCGACGAATGCGGACTTCGCGCCGGCGCGCACCAGGCTGTCGCGCGCCTCGCCGTAGAAGACGGCTCGAAGAGCGCGGATGAAAGTGGACTTGCCGCGGTTGTTCGGTCCGATCAGCGCATTGACGCCGGGACTCAAGGGAAGCGTCGCGTCCTTGTAGGCCTGAACATTGACGAGACGAATGAAGCGCAGGCCCGGCTGCGTATCGTCCCAGGCCCCGCTGCAATCGGCGGATTGCACGTCGACGCCGCCGGCAGGTTCGCCGACGATGCGGGCGATATGAAACTTGTCGGAGAACTGGGACAGGTCGTGGTGAGACACGGCAAAGCACTGTACGCCGAGACGGGCCGCCCCGTCCTCCAGAACCCTGTAGAACGAGGAGACCCGATCCGGCGCAATCCAGCAATCCGCCTCGTCCAGAGCGAGGAAGCGCGCGACATCCGCCTTGACGACCGCGATGAGCCGCAGTGCCATGCCGATCACGTTGGTGAGCGCGCCGCCATTGTCCTCCAGCACATCCTCGAGCGTTCCGTCCGGACGGCGCACGCAGATATCGAGCGAGGCCAGTCCGCGCTCGGTCGAAAGCTCCAGTGCGACGGGCTTCTCGCCCGGGAGCACCTCCTGCACGAGCGCCGTCAGCAAGGTCTCGAAAGCCGCAAGGTTGCGGCGGCTGGCGCTGCCATGCACCGCCTCGATGAATCCCTCGACTTCATCCTTGACCGCAAGCCGCCCCTTCGCGAGCTCGATCTCACGCGTCAGCTCCGCAAGGCGCAGCGCCACCGCATCGCGCCGCCCCTCCAGCCGCGCGAGGAACGATTCGGCACGTGCCAGATCGTGTTCGATGGAGCGGTCCGTCAACGCTCGTCTCCAAGCTGCCGCAGGCTCGTCTCCACATCGCGCAGGGCGGCGTCGAACTCCTCGACAAGCTTCGCATTCTGCGCAGCGGCGGCCTCGATGAGGGTGCGGATCTCCGCCTCGTCGTCGGTGCCGAGCTCGGCCTTGGCGAGCGCCTTCGCCTCCTCGAGTTCGCGCACCAGACGCTCGACCTCGCCTTCTGCGCGGATCCTTTCCGCACGCAGCTTGTCGAAGGTCCTGCGCAGCTCTTCAAGACGCCTGAGGCTATCCGATTCCAGGCGTGTCTGGCTCGTCATAGAAAAATGGCTCCGCTGCAGATGAATGGTCTAGCTTCAGTTTAGGGCGGCGATATTTCGTCGCAACTTCTTTGCCTTATTTCGCTCTGGATTGAGGACGATCCCTTCAATCCTGCTGCCTACGCCTCCAGATAATATCTGTTACTCAGAGATTACAGTCCCAGACATCGAACATTGCTTGACACTCCGTCGGCTCGTATTATGTTCTTGTTTTGTTCGCGCATCAAGCAATACTGCCTCATGCGTAGTGCCCCTGGGCCAAGCTGCCCCGCGCCGGAAGGATGATGGTATGAGCGCCATGACGGATGTTCGCCCGATCTTCGAGAACGAGGAATGGCTCGTGACGGCGGATGGGCTCGAGCATAAGACGACCGGCTACTTCATCGAGCGCGAGAGCCTTGGCCAACGTCGCGACGACGGATTGTGGACTTGGCCGTTGCACATGGCCGAGAAAAGCTGGTGCTCGATGGTGCCGTTTGCGGAAGCGTTCTCCTGCGCGGCCTCCGTTTACAATATCGAGGCGGGCGCGGAGCTTGCACGGACATTCAAGGTCGCGCGCCGCGAGATCGCAGCTTGGCCGCAAGTGAATCAGTCCCTCGACCGGACCTCGCGAAGTCCCTCTCCCGCGATGTCGCCGGCCTTGCGAAATGAAGGCCAAACACCCATCTTTCTAGAGTCAGGTTTCTCGGAAAAACCCTTGCAGGACGAGGGTTTTCGCAAGCTGGACGATAGCTGGCGCATGCGCAGTCAACCAGGCGCGCGCCCATTTTCGACAACCACACGTATCCGTTCTGCGCGCTACACCATGGAGA
>DASRWK010000156.1:0-2555 GCA_035776715.1 Microvirga sp. | reverse complement strand
GCCGCGTCGAGATGCCGGAGGTCGTGCAGAGCGAATCCTACCGCCGGATCAACCCCGTGGGCGAGACGCCGACGCTCCTGACCGCCACGGGCGAGCGGGTCAGCGAGAGCATGGCCATCCTCAACCACCTTGGGGCACGGGGGATCGGCAAGGGATTGTCGTTTGCTCAGGGCACAGCCGGATTCGACCGGTTCAACCAGGTTCTGGCGTTTCTCAACACGAGCTTCTTCACTGCCTTCGGCCCCCTCTGGTATGCTCTCGAGCACGGCGTGGAAGGACCCGACAGGGACGTTCTCAGGGCGTTCGGGGCGGCGAAGGTGGCCAAGGCCCATGCCGACCTGGAGGGAATCCTCGGCGATAAGGAGTGGCTGCTGGGAGATCGGCGTACTTTGGCGGATGCCTATTTTATCGGTATCGCGCGGTGGACCAAGTATCACGGCGTTGTCGATCGCCGCGACTATCCCGGCTTGCAGCGCCTGTACGAGCGACTGGAGGCGGATCCGGCGGTTCGGTTCGCACACGCGATCGAGCGCGGCGAGCCCGCCATCAGCTCCGGCGGCTTCATGGGTGAGATCAGTTTGGACGAGGTTCTGCGTCAGCAGGCGCTCGCGGCCTGACGATCCACGAAAGAGCCCGCCTCACGATGTGAGGCGGGCTCTTGGTACCACTTGAATCCCCAGGCACGGAACCTCCATTCGCGGCTTCCGCAAGCCGGATGACCTCGACGAGGCCACCCGAGCGGGCCAACGGACCCTCAGGTTCTGGTGATCGCAAGGCCACCATCGGCCGCCAGGGCGCTGCCCGTGACGAAGGCCGAGGCGTCGGATGCCAGGAAGAGCACGGCCCTCGCGATCTCGTCGGGGGTTGCCAGGCGTTTCAGCGCATGAAGGCTCTTGACGAAGGAGACGAGCTCCGGCGAGGCGTCGGGACTGTTGGCCACGTTGGATGGCGTGTCGGTCCCGCCCGGGATGACGGTGTTCACCCGCACGTTCCTCGGGCCGTACTCGGCCGCAAGCACCTGGGTCAGCCCAATCAGCCCCGCCTTGCTGGCGGCATACGCGCTCATGCCGGGCATGCCCGCCGTGTGGCCCACGAAGGTGGAGGTGAAGATGATCGAGCCGCCGCCCCGGTCCACCATGGCCGGCACCTGGTACTTCGCTCCGAGGAAGGCGCTCGTCAGGTTGGTGTCGATGGCCTTCCGCCAGCCGTCCAATGACACCCCGGATACGGGACCCATCTCGCCCACCCCGCCGGCGTTGTTGAAGGCGATGTCCAGCCCGCCGAAGCGGCCGACTGCGGTGTCGACGAGCGTGCGGGCGAGGGTCTCGTCCCGGACGTCGCCGGCGACGGCAACGGCCTCTCCCCCGGCCGAGAGGATTTCCTGAACGAGATCGTTCAGTGCTCCCTCGCGCCGTGCCGTCACCACGACGCTCGCGCCCTCCCGGGCGAACATTTTGGCTGTGACAAAACCGATGCCGGAGCTCGCACCGGTGACGATGGCGACCTTTCCTTGAAGCATGCCCATGTTTCTCAATCTCACTGTTGTTGCACGAGACCTCCTTCATGGGGGCAGCCGCCGCGCGGCCGCACTCCGAAACTTGCGGCAGAATTCGGGTGTCGGTCCCCGGGGTTTGTTGATCGAATTCGACAGCAAGCGACGGAGTGTCGGATCTGTCCGCCAATCCTAGCCTGGATCTTCAACGAACGGAGGACATGGCCATGTTGAAAATCATGCCGGATGGAGCTGCCCGCTGGGCCGCCCTCGAGACGCGCGACCGCGCCGCGGACGGAACCTTCGTCTACGCCGTCCGCACCACCGGAATCTATTGCCGCCCATCCTGTGCGGCCCGCCGGCCTCGTGCCGAGAACGTCGTCTTTTATCCGACGTGCGAGGCGGCGGAGCGTGCGGGATTCCGCCCCTGCCTGCGCTGCCGGCCGAACGGGATGTCGCAGCAGGGGAAGGACACGCGGGCGGTCGTCGCGGCCTGCCGCCTGATCGAGGAGGCCGAGAGCCTGCCGGCGCTCGCCGACCTGGCCGATGCCGTCGGATTGAGCCCGTATCACTTCCACCGCGTCTTCAAGGCGGTCACCGGGCTCACGCCGAAGGCCTATGCCGCGGCGCACCGCACAAAAACCCTCCGGGAGACGCTCCCTGTCGCCGACACAGTAACGGCTGCCATTTACGAATCCGGCTTCAACTCCAGTGGACGTTTTTACGCCGCGGCCCCAGGGGTTCTCGGAATGATCCCGACGCGCTACCGGCAGGGAGGCTCACGGACGCGGATTCACTTCGCCGTGGGAGAATGCTCGCTGGGGTCGGTCATCGTCGGCGCCACCGGGAAGGGGATCTGCGCGATCCTTCTCGGCGATGATCCCGACGCCCTGGTGCGGGATCTTCAGGATCGCTTTCCGCACGCGGATCTGGTCGGCGGTGACGCCGACTTCGAGAAGATCGTCGCGGCCATCGTTGGTCTGGTGGAGCAGCCGGGGATCGGTCTCGACCTCCCGCTCGACATCCGGGGAACGGCGTTCCAGCAGCGCGTGTGGCAGGCATT
>DASRWK010000155.1:0-6745 GCA_035776715.1 Microvirga sp. | reverse complement strand
GCCGCGAGATCCTGGTGTCGGGCCTGCGCGAGTTTCTGGCGGAACTGAAGGTCGGGGTGCCGGTGAGCCGGGTTGCCAAGTGGAAGACCACGTTCCAGCTCCTCTCCCTCGGCTTTCTGATCGCGGGGCCGGCGGGCGAGACGGTGCTGCCTGGTACCATCCTGATCGGCCGCGTCCTGTTGTGGATCTCCGCCCTGCTGACAATCTATACGGGATGGGATTATCTCAAGACCGGCATCAAGCATGTTGTCGACGAGGGCTGACCCATGAAGCTCGTCTATTTCGCCTGGGTTCGCGAGCGGATCGGCAAGACGGAGGAGACCGTCGAACTGCCCGAGGGAATCGCGACGATCGCCGATCTCGTGCGCTGGCTGAAGGCTAAAGGCGAGGAATACGAATATGCGTTCGAGAACGAGGCCGTGGTCCGCGCCGCCATCGATCATGTACACGTGAAGCCCGAAGCTCCGCTTGCCGGTGCGCGCGAGGTCGCCTTCTTCCCGCCCATGACTGGCGGGTAGGGGTGATGGCGACGATCCGCATCCAATCCCACCCCTTCGACGCCGCCGCCGAAACGGCGGCTCTTGCGGCCGAGCGCGGCGATATTGGCGCGACGGTTGCCTTTACCGGCTTCTGCCGGGACGAGGGCGGCAGGCTCTCCGCCCTGGAGCTCGAGCATTATCCCGGCATGGCCGAGGCGGAAATCGCCCGCATCGCCGGTGAGGCGGAGGCGCGCTGGCCCCTTATGGGACTCACGGTCATCCACCGCTTCGGCCTGATCCGCCCCGGAGAACCCATCGTGCTCGTGCTCGCTGGAAGCGCCCACCGCCGTGCGGCTTTCGAGGCGGCCGAGTTCATGATGGATTACCTGAAGACCCGGGCGCCGTTCTGGAAACGCGAGCACCTGAAGGACGGCACGACCGGCGCCTGGGTCGAGGCGAAGGACAGCGACGATGCCGCCATGGAGCGGTGGGGCCTCTGATCCCTTCGGCACTTGACCTGCACCGCCTGCAGGAGGACGATCTCGCGTGGACGACACGCGGAGGCGCTCATGCCCAACGTCCTGGTCTTTCTCGTGCTCCTGGCCGCCCCGCCTGCCGCCGCCCAGCAGACGCAGGCCCCGGACCATGATCGCCTCGACTGTTATTGCCGCGCAGAAGGACGATTCTTCGCCCCTGGGGAGACCATCTGCCTGAAGACGGCGGAGGGGCCCCGGCTCGCTCAGTGCCGGATGGAGATCAACGTAATGTCGTGGAGCATCACGTCCAGCCCCTGCCCGGAGGCATAAAAAACGCCGCCGGAAACGGCAGCGCTGTCAGGAAATAAAACTCGTTGATCCAGCCATTGATGGCTGATGGTCGTCTTAAAGAACGCCGGCGACGGTCGCGCAAATGAACGAGAAGGAAAGGCAGGCGGCAGCGAAGTTGAGTGTGCCGGCCCAATCGAAATTCGATGTCATGTTCATGACAGACCCCCTGTCTGAATGGAGAGGGAGCCTATCAGGATGGAGAGGGTCTGAAAAGACCCGGTCAGGATGGATGACAATCGTCACGATCTCCCGAAATGGTTAACAAATCGTTAACCCATTGACTTCGTTGAGGGCCGAGTGACGCCGCCCTGCGACAAAAAATTTTCCGTTTCCCGGAGGCGGGAGGCAGGAGGTCGGGCCGGGGCCGGGCGAGGAAGCGTTGACCGGATGTTTACCGGGAACGGGGTAAGCTCGGCTCATGCGTCGTGTGTTAGTTGCGTTTGCTGCCCTGTCACTTGTCGGGCTCGGATTGACCGGGTGCGGGTTGTTCCGGTTCGAACAGCGCGAGCCGTGGCGGGCGCAGGCCGAGGAGGCCTGCCTGGCGCAGCGTCTCGTTCAGCCTTCGGCCTACATGGCCCTTTCGTCCAAGATCGATGGTCCCGGCATTTGCGGCATGGATTATCCCTTCAAGGTCGCGGCCTTCAACAACGGTGAGGTGGGCCTGAAGTCCAAAGTAACCCTGGCCTGTCCGATCATTCCTCGCATCGACACTTGGCTCGATGAGATCGTGAAGCCAGCCGCTGTCCTTTATTTCGGCGTCCCGGTCGTAGACCTGAAGGCGGGTTCCTATTCCTGCCGCCCGCGCAACAATCAGCGGGGCGCCAAGCTTTCCGAGCATTCCTTCGGCAATGCCCTCGACGTGATGGCCTTCATCCTGGCCGATGGGCGCGAGATCAAGGTAGCCAAGGGCTGGCGGGGAGAGCCTGCCGAACAGGACTTCCTCCGCGAAGCCTTCGTGGGCGCCTGCCGGTACTTCACGACGGTGCTGGGCCCGGGCTCGGACGCCTTCCACTACGATCACTTCCATATCGATCTGGCGCGGCACGATCCGCGCGGCGAACGTCGTATCTGCAAGCCGCTGATCAAGTTTACGCCGCGGATCGATCCGGAGCGGAGCCAGCAGATTCTCCAAAGCGTGAGCGCGCAAGGCGACCTGCCGTCCATGGAAATGGAACAGGACGTGCCCGAGGAGAGCATTGCGGCCGGGTATGCCCCCGATTCGCCGATGGGCGCTCCCATGGCGCCTCCCGTACTGTCCGCTCCCGTGCCGCCGCCCGGCCAGCGTTACTCCGGTCATGCGGCCTCGGACGTCTATACGCCTCTGCCGCCTCCCGGATATGGTGGATACCCCGCGCAGCAAGGTTATCGGCAGCCCCAGCAAACCTATGCGCCGCCGAGACCCGGGCGACCTTCCCCAGGGCAACCCCTGGTGCTTAACGGACACGCCGCCTACTAAACCGCAAGCGGAGCCTTGACCTTCGGAGCCGCCGCCCACATGGTCGGTATGACGTCAATCAGTCGATCTTTGGAGCAGTGGAAATGAAATGGCTGGCGGCTCTTATCTCTTGCCTGATGGTGAGCGCACCCGTGCTCGCTCGCGAGATAACCCCGGCTGAGCGGCGGGAGAAGGCACACGAACTTTCATTGAGAGGGTACGACGCCAGCCTGCCGGCCTGCACCGATCCGGGGGTTCTCAGCAACATCGCCTCGAATTTCGAGACCAAGGAACGCCGGTTCTGGAATTCCGATCTCAGGATCCTGGGCTTCGAGCGGATTGAACAGGTTGCATGGCGCCCTTGGGGTCTCGACTACATCCCCCGCCGCTATTGCACCGGCACGGTCATCGTGTCCGACGGCTACAGGCACAAGGTGAACTTCTCCATCCGTGAGGATCTCGGCTTCCTCGGAATCGGCTGGGGGACGGATTCCTGTGTGGACGGCTTCGACCGCCACTATGCCTACGCGCCCCATTGCAAGCAGGCTGCGCCTTGAGCTTCAGACGGTGGCTCGCCCTTGCGGGGGCCTGCCTTTTTGCCCTCCCTTGCGCGGCCCAGTCGCCGCGCGAGGTGAGGGGAGCCCCCATGGGGCGCTTCGACTTCTATGTGCTCGCCCTGTCCTGGTCGCCCGGCTATTGCGAGGTCAGCGGCCGGAAGAGTCCGCAATGCGAGAGCGAAAGAGGTCTCGGCTTCGTCGTGCACGGGCTCTGGCCTCAGTTTGAGCAGGGCTATCCCAGCTTTTGCGAGCCGAGCGGGCGCTTCGTTCCGGGCGCGGCGGTCAGGGAGGCTTCGGGCCTCTTCCCGGATGACAATCTCGCCCGCTATCAGTGGCGCAAGCACGGAAGCTGCTCCGGAGAAAGTCCGAGCGGGTATTTCAGGGCCGTTCGCCGTGCCCGGGACCTCGTGCGCATCCCCGACAGCTTCAAAGCGCTGCATGAGCGCTCAACGGTTCTTCCGAGCGAGATCGAGCGAGCCTTCATGAGCGTCAATCCGGGGCTTCGCGCCGACATGGTCGCGGTATCCTGCAGACGCCGTATCCTTCAGGAGGTCCGGATCTGTCTCGACAAGGACCTGCGTGGCTTCCGCCAGTGTCCCGAGGTCGACCGCGACGGATGCCGCGCGGGCGAGATCGCAGTTCCGGCGCTCCGCTGAAACGTCGGATAAGAGTATCGTTCGCTCGCGAAGCGCATCCCGTTTCCGGAACGACGCGCTAGGATTCTACGAATGAACTATCGTCATGCCTTTCACGCCGGCAATTTCGCCGACGTCATGAAACACGCTCTTCTGGTGCGGATCCTCGTCTATCTGCAGCGCAAGGAGACGCCGCTTCGCGTGATCGACACCCATGCGGGGATCGGCCTCTACGACCTGGCCGCCGACGAGGCCGAACGGACCGGCGAGTGGGTGGAGGGGATCGGGCGCCTCGACGACGCCTTCTCGGCAGAGGTCGAGGAGATTCTCGCGCCGTACCGCAAAGTGATTGCGGAAGTGCGCGCCCGGCACGGAGAGACCATCTATCCGGGATCCCCCGGCATCGTGCGCGAGCTGCTGAGGCGCCAGGATCGCGGCGTGTTCGTCGAGCTGCATCCTGCCGATCACACGGTGCTGAACGAAGCCTTCAATGCGGTGTCGAACCTCAAAGTGATGCATCTCGACGGGTGGACGGCCCTTCACGCTCTCATTCCCCCGAAGGAGAAGCGCGGGCTCGTGCTGATCGATCCGCCCTACGAGAAGACCGGAGAGCTGGAGCGGTTGGGCATGGAACTCCTGACGGGCCTCAGGAAATGGCCGACCGGCGTCTATGCGGGCTGGTACCCGATCAAGGATGTGGCGCCGGCCGACGCTGTGGCAGAGCGGCTGCACGCCGAGAGCACGCGCCCCGGCCTTCGCCTCGAACTCTACGTGGACGATCCGCGCGACCCATCGCGCCTGAACGGCAGCGGGCTTTTCGTGCTCAATCCGCCCTGGTCGCTGAAGAATGAGGCGGAAGTCCTTCTGCCCGCGCTGGCGGAGCGCCTTTCCCGCAGCGGTTACGGCGCCTATCGCTGTGAAGCCTTCGGCCCTCCTGCATAAGGCGGATTGCGGCCCCGCTTGGGAGCAGGCATGAAAGCAGCCGTTTCCAGGCGCACACCCTCTACAGGATCCAATCCATGCTCGTTCTCCGCTCCTCTCCCGCGTCGCCCTTCGGGCGCAAGGTCAAGATCGCCGCTTCTCTTCTCGGGCTCATGGACCGGATCCAGATCGTCGATGCGGATACCCTGAACCCGGAGGACGATCTGCGGCAGCAGAATCCGCTCGGGAAGATCCCCACCTTGGTGCTGGAGAACGGCGAGACGTTCTACGATTCGCGGGTGATCGTGGAGTATCTCGATTTCCTGGCGGGCGGCGGACGCCTGTTCCCGGCGGGTGAGGCCCGGTTCGCGGCACTGCGCGAGCAGGCGCTCGCCGACGGCATCACGGATGCGGCCTTGCTGCAGGTCTACGAGGGCCGCTTCCGCTCGCAGGACAAGCACGAGCCCAAATGGGTGGACCATCAGGCGGGCAAGGTGGAGCGCGGACTGGCCTATGCGGAGGCGCATCTCTCGAGGCCCGCCGCCGAACTGCATATCGGCCATGTGGCTCTGGCCTGCATGCTCGGCTATCTCGATCTGCGGTTCGCAGGCGGCTGGCGCGAGACTCACCCGAATCTCGTCGCATGGCTCGCCGATTTCGAGGCGCGGGTCCCGGCCTACGCCAAGACGAGAGTGGCCTCGTAAGCCGCACGAAAAAAGGCCCGGGTTTCCCCGGGCCTTCTGTGTCGCGGATGCGACGGATCTTAGTAGGTGCCGAAGCGGAAGTTCAGACCGGCGCGGACAACGCCGAAGTCGCTGTCGCCGGTGCTGTAGTTCGTGCCGGCGAAAGTGAAGTCGTCCTCGTCGAGGTTCACGTACAGACCTTCGATCTTGGCCGAGAGGTTGTTGGTGAAGGCGTACTCGAGACCGCCGCCGAGCGTCCAGCCGCTGCGGTTGTCGGTGAAGGCGAAACCACCGGTGGCGTAGATGAGAGCGCGGTCGAAGGCCACACCCGCGCGAGCGCGCACCGTGCCGAACCAATCCTCGGAGTCGAGCGTGACGGTGCCCGTCGGGAACGTATAGGTCACGCCGCCGA
The DNA here is from genome assembly GCA_035776715.1 of Microvirga sp. Taxonomy (GTDB): domain Bacteria; phylum Pseudomonadota; class Alphaproteobacteria; order Rhizobiales; family Beijerinckiaceae; genus Microvirga. The sequence goes on along the minus strand of DASRWK010000155.1, from coordinate 796 downwards.
AGTCGGCGTACTGGATGTCGCCTTCGAGACCGACCACGAACGAGCCGATCTGATAGTTGTAGCCGACCTGAGCGCCGCCGATGAAGCCGCCGTCATCGTCGCTGACGCCGGGAATGGTGGTGGCGCCGAACACCACGTCATCGGCATCGTCGTTCCAGCCGTAACCGGCGTTCACACCGACGTAGAAGCCGGTCCAGGTGAAGATCGGGGCAGCCGCCACGATCGGAGCCGGGGGAGCGTAGCGGGACGGAAGGTCCGCAGCCGAAGCAGCACCGGCGAAACCGAGCAGAGCAACCGAAGAGAGGAGAATCTTTTTCATTGATTTATCCATTCGCGAAGAACGCTATGGCTGTGCTTGTACCCCAAGGTTGTCGTAACGTCTGTCACCTTTGCGCAACAGTTCGGAAGGGACGCGGGTCGGCGCCTTTCTTTCCGCGGGATCAGGTCCGCCGGACAGGCTGGCGCGCATGGATCCCGGCTCGACGCAGTCGCCGGACAGGAGGGCTAACCTGCTGTCGGAATTGATCTTTCCAGCGCGACCGACAGAACCGAAACGCTCCGGGCTCTGCTTTCCGGGCAGGTAAGGAATCATTGACCATGCCGAAGAATGGCGATCGCCCGCCGCTTGTTCAGCCCTCCTCAAGCCAGAGCCGCATGATCTGCGCCACCCGCTCCGGCTGTTCCATCGTCGAGAGATGTCCGGCCCCGGGCACGACCGCGAGGGATGCCCACTCGATCATATCGGCCATTTCGCGGGCGATCTCGGGAGGCGTGATGGCATCCCCCTCGCCGACGA